>JBAZHB010000004.1:0-50475 GCA_041652535.1 Candidatus Babeliales bacterium | reverse complement strand
CAATGGCTCCATGTTCATCAAGAGTAAATTCAATGACTGCCTCCATGCGTGGAGGATAGTGCGCCATCATGCGTCTACTAAAATTTTGTTTCCATGCTGCTTGAAGACACCAATTAATATTTGATTCGTATGAAAGATATTTAAGTTCTTCAAAGCTTGGCCGTTTATTAGGATCGCCATCACGATCAATAAGATCGGTGCCTTCTTCGCCATAATGTTTTTCGATAAATCCTTTAGTGAGCGCAATAATGTTGCGTTGTGGTTGCTTGGTGGTGCTGCGTGCGCCGCGTATGCGAATGCCGCCAGGACCACCGATGAGACGATCTTCCTGCGGCTGAGCATCTGCATAACCTGCTGATTCTTCTCGTGCATGGACAACGTGCTCCGATGGGCGTGAGGCGGTGGTGGGAAGTCCTCCCGACTGAAAAGCCCCTAATTTCTCTTGAATGTCACGAATATGAGCGATGCGTTCTTCGATAGTTTGTTTTTCAACTTGTGGTGCCTGAGTAGTGGCTTTTTGATCCGGTAATTCACGTAATGTTACTGCTGCTGATGGTTGCGCTTCGGTGCGTTGGGTTGAAGCGGGCGGTTGAGGAATTACGTGCTGCGGAGCAGGCAAAATTTCTTTGGGTGATGCAGGTTGTTGTGGCGGTGCCACTGGTGGCGCGGATACGACTTTTTTGTGTGGTTGTTTGCTGACGTGAAGCTTTTTGAGGCGTGGCGTGCCTTCTTTGCCTTCAGTTGCTTGTGCATGTGCTGCATGTCCAACAGATCCGTCAAGTGTTGTGGGAATAGTTAATGGTTCAGATTGGGAACGTTGAGGTGGCTCTTCAAAAATAACCCAGCCAAAATTTGATTTTGGCGCGCGTAATTTGGCAGGAAGCCCCAGCTCTTTCTGCTTTTTAAGCTCACGTAATGATGCACATATTTGTTTATGTTTTGTATCAATTTTAGAGCCAGTTTTTTTGTTTTGAGATGGTGCTGTAAGTGTCTCAGTGATGCGTCGGAGGTTGGCTAAAAGTGTGTGATGATAGTCGTAGCGGAAAAAAAACATCATGAAAACGAGGTGAATGAGTAAAGACAAAAGCACGAAAAGAAGCAGTTTCTTTTTATTGCTGGTGAGCCATGAGCGCATGCTTTCTTTTCCCATCTCTACTTCCTTTTTGCTTTTACCTCCTAGCGTACGTGACGTATCGCATGCCTGTCAAACAGCAGAATTTTGTTGTAGCGGTTGGTGCTCGATCCAAGCCAAGCCACGTTGTTTGCAAAGTTTGGAGGTTGGTGAAATATGATGGGTCCCACCACGTGGCGAATTGAGAAATCTTGAAATTTCGTTGATGAGTGAGCTGCTTGGTGTAAAAGCTACGTTTTCACGGATGAGCCATTGCATGATAACACGGCGTATAATAACAGTATCAAGCATAAGAAGCTGTTGGCAATGTACACGGTAAGGTGAGTCCACAACGCCTTCATTCTGACTAAAAAGTTTATTAAAGGTTTGATCTGCAAGCTTTTGTAAGAAAGTTTCTTCGTCTTGAAGCATGCCAAGCGTTGTATGAAATTTTTGATCGAAGCGTTGATCTGCCTGACGAAGTGCCGGCATAACATGATTACGCAAACGGTTGCGTAAGAAGTTGTCAGAACTGTTGGTGCTATCAGTGCAATAGGCCAAGCGATGTTCATTAAGATACCGCACAATTTCTTCTTTGTGTGTGGTGAGTAATGGACGGAGATAAAGACCATCTTTTTCGCGCATGCCGGTAAGGCCTGCAAGTGATGAGCCGCGAATGAGACGAATAAAAAAAGTTTCTTCTTGATCATCAAGATGGTGGGCAAGCGCAATAAGCGATGCTTGTGTTTGATGAGCAATACTATGAAAATGGGCTCGTCTGAGTCGACGTCCAAAGTCTTCAAGCGATCCTGTGTTATGAATAATTGAGCCATCGGGGCGCGCAACAAAACAGGTAATGTCGTAGCGGAGGCAAAGTTTGGTGCAAAACAGGGCGTCCTGTGCCGACGTTTCTCGCCAACCATGGTCAAGGTGGGCGGCGACAAGTTTTATGGCGTTGATGCGATGAAGTTGTTCAAGTACATGAAAAAGAAAAACAGAATCAGGTCCCCCAGAAAGACCCAAGACTATGGTTGGTTGTGGCTGGGTAGTAGCGTTAGCTATGAGTTTTTCTGTGTGCTGAACAATGGTGTTGAACATGGTGATTTATGTATTCCTTGCCTCTGCAATTACTAGAAGCGTTTTTTCGATAAACGGCATCAAGTCACCATCAAGCACATCATCGGGACGTGGTGATTCTAAGTCGGTTCGATGATCCTTGACCATTTTGTAGGGATGCAAAACATAAGAGCGTATTTGTGAACCCCATTCAATTTTTTTCTTCTCGCGTGCTTCTTCGCGCGCCCGTTTTTCGTCTTCTTGCTTTTGAATGAGCCGGGCTTTAAGCATTTTGAGCGCAACTTGCTTATTTTGTCCCTGCGACCGTTCATTTTGGCATTGAACGACAATGCCGGATGGTAAGTGGGTAATGCGTATAGCCGATTCTGTTTTATTAACGTGTTGGCCTCCTGCGCCGCCTGCACGGAAGGTGTCTATTCTGAGCTCAGTTTCGTTTATATCAATCTTTTCATCTTCAGTCTCATGAATGACCGTCACGCCCGCAAACGATGTATGGCGACGTTTATTGGCGTCGTACGGTGATATGCGGACGAGGCGATGAATACCGTTTTCGGTTTTGAGTAGGCCGAAGGCATTGGTGCCTCTGATATACAATGTTGCCGATTTGATGCCGGCGGCTTCGCCGCTTTGGCAGTCAAGAAGGCTTGCATTAAGATTTTCTCGTTCACAGAACCTTACGTACATGCGCAACAGCATTTGAGCCCAATCCTGTGATTCGGTGCCGCCAGCTCCTGCATTGATACTGAGGTAGCAGCTTTTGGCGTCATTTTCTTCGCTGAGCAAAAGATTGAGTTTGAAATGGGCGATACGAGAACACAACTTGGCGATGTCAGGGGCAATGTTGGCAAGTTCTGATTCGCTGTTTTTGAAAATCTCTAAAAGTTCAACAAAGTCGCTGTAATTTTTGTCGATTGCTTCGTAATCATCAACCATTACTTTAAGTTTGCGATGTTCGGTAAGAATAGCATCGCGCTCAGGATGTTTCCAAAAATCAGGGTCGTTGACCTTCTGATCAAGTTCAGTAAATTTTTCACCGAGTTTGGTTTGGAGCCAAAAAGAGCGGATGGCCGAAACATCGGCCTCCGCATTTCTCAATTTTTCTTGTAACTCGTCAAAAAGCATCGCCATCACATCGATTTAGATTGAAGAAATTTTGCCAGTAATCTAATGAAGTATAGCATGATGCGATGTTCTTGGAAAAAACCTTAAATTTTTCGGCGTCCTACCTTCGATTGATTATGGGTAGGAATAGTGTGTGTACGCGAAAAAAACTTGCGAATCGTGTCGCCGCTGCGTCGCGTTCTGAGGTCTTTGCCGGATTTATGGTGTTTCCAGTCCTTTTCGGTGAGCTCTTCGGTGTCTGGACAGTGATGTTCAAGATCTTCAAATCTTGCTGTTTTTCCCATACCCTCCCTTTCTTTTCCCCTATAAGATCATCCTTTTCTTTTAGATTAATAAGAATAAGCCCTCCGCGTCAATGCTTTGCCTCTTCTGGAAGCCTAAATACTTGCGGTACAATGCTTAGTTTGGTTAGTCTATGGTTAGATGACAGCAAAATAGGCCCAAATTTGAGTGTTAATTTAACTTGCAACACTGACCAAATGTCGATATAATTTTCACGTTATTAATTGAAAATTACGCACTGACACAGCGTTTTTGACATTTAAAGGGCCTATAGCTCAGGTGGTTAGAGCACCCCGCTGATAACGGGGAGGTCAGTCGTTCAAGTCGACTTAGGCCCACCATACTTCGCTCTCACTTCGTTCGTAGCTACGTATGGCTGGCGCCAGTGTATTTGAAATCTCCGGGGGTATAGCTCAGTTGGTAGAGCGTCCGCTTTGCACGCGGAAGGTCAGCGGTTCGAATCCGCTTACCTCCACCAAAAGTCCCAAAAAAAACCGGTTGGTATGCGCCAGCCGGTTTTTTTTGTCTATTCTTTTGTCCAACTAATAAATTTTGAACTTTAATTTTCGATAAGCGCATCAACCGGGTTCATAAGAGAAGCTTTTCTTGCTGGATAATAACCAAAGAAAAGACCGGTCAGGCTTGCAGAAACAAGCGAAATAATAAGCGATTTTTGTGAAATAACGATTGGCCAATCCAAAAGATAGCCAACTGCTTCGGCTGTTGTGATGCCAAAAAGGGCACCAACAAGACCACCAATTAGGCAAATTGTTATTGCTTCCATGATAAATTGGGTCAGTATGCTGTAGGTAGTTGCGCCCAGTGCCATGCGAATACCAATTTCTTTGGTGCGTTCGCTGACCGTAACCAACATAATATTCATGATGCCGATACCACCGACAATCAGCGATATTGATGCAATAATGATGAGCAGAAGATTGAGGATTGAACTTGCGGCCTCTGATGCCTGAAATGCGTCATCTTGTGAAAAAATTGTAAAATCATCTTCATCTGCTTCCAAAAGTCTATGTTTTTGACGAAGAATAGAGCGTACTTGGCGTGATGCTGTTGGCATTTGATCTTTGTGTGCTGCTGACATAATAAGCGCATTATAATTTGTTTTACCAAGTAATTTGCGCTGAGCGGTTGTTATAGGAACAAAAACGCAATCGTCCATGTCGCGCCCATCAGGAGATCTTCCTTGTTCTGAAACAATACCAATAACTTTGAATGGTATTTTTTTGATACGAACAATGCACCCAACTGGGTCTTTATCGCCAAACAATTCTTTGGCAACCGTGAGCCCTAAAGTTGCCGTTTTACTTGCCGATCGTATATCTTGAGCGCTAAAAAATTCGCCACGGTCCATTTTGAGTTGGCGAATTTCTAAATAATCTTCATTGACGCCGCCAATGCTTGTCTGCCAATTGGCGCCCTCGGTAATAACTTTGCCTTGATATTGAACCGCCGGCGAAATAAGGCGAATTTCTTTGCATTCATCTTGGATTGATTGCACATCAGTAGGTTTGAGCGTGAAATACATATTGCCACGTTGCGTGATTGTTTTGGGGCTTGCAGCAAGCGCGACAATAAAATTTGCGCCCATCTTTTCGATTTCCTTACGAACTTTATATTTAGCGCCTTCACCGATCGACATGACCGCAATAATTGAAACCACACCAATAATAATGCCAAGGGTGGTGAGAAGTGAGCGCATTTTGTGGTGACGCAATGATCGTAGCGCGAAGCGTAAGCGCAAAATAAAGGTCATGATGGAGCTCCATCGCGAATAATTTTACCATCTGCAAGCTCTATGACACGTTGTGTTTTGTGTGCAATTTCAGGAGAGTGCGTAACCATAACAATAGTCACGCGTTGTTCTTGATTAAGTTTTTTGAATATTTCCATGATGATGTTGCCGGTAGCAGAATCAAGATTACCTGTGGGCTCATCGGCAAAGATAATACGAGGTTTGTTGGTAAGTGCACGTGCGATAGCGACACGTTGTTGTTGGCCGCCCGAAAGTTGATAAGGATAATGGTTAAGACGGTCGCCAAGATTTACTTTTTTTAGATGATCAGCGGCTTGTTGATATGCATCAGCTTCTTTGACCCGTGCATATAGAAGTGGCAAGGCAACATTTTCGAGCGCTGTCAGATCGGTTAAAAGATAAAATTTTTGGAAAACAAAACCGATTTTTTGATTGCGAACTTGTGCAAGTTCATCGCGACTTGCCTGCGAAACATTGATGTTGTCTAAAAAATAGGTTCCTGATGTTGGCTTATCAAGGCATCCCAAAAGATGCATAAGTGTTGACTTGCCTGAGCCTGATGATCCTGTTATGGCGACAAATTCGCCTTCTTCAATGGTAATGCTTACGTTATCAAGTGCCGTAATCGGTGTTTCACCCATAACGTATGTTTTAACAATATCTTTTGCTTCGATAAGTTTCATAAGTATTTTTTTTACACTTATTTTTTGTTTCCAATGCCAATTGGTTTGCCAAAAACGCCCTTAAGCAGAATATTCTCGCTTGGGGCTGTAATATCAACAATGATAGGAGTTTGTGCATTAATACCATTGATGATTTGTGTGTATTTGCCATCGTTAATGCCAAGTCCGACTTCGATTTGTTTAATATTCTGATTATCCTCAAGCACCCATAAATAATCTTTTATTTTCATTTGTTTAGGCGAAGTAGCGTGTGGTTCAGTTGGAAGCTTTTTAAGGGTAAGTCCTAATTTTTGTGCAAGGCTCTCAAGCTCTACCGTGCTAATACGAAATGCGCGATTTGAAATGCTCCACACTTGTTTTGCTTCGGCGACTTTAATATCAACATTGCTGGTCATACCAGGGCGAAGTCTCAGATCTGGATTATTGACATCAAGGACTGTTGCATAGGTTACGACGTTATCGATAATTTTTGCCTGATATTGAATGCGTTTAACGCAAGCCAAAAATTTTTCTTTAGGGAACGAATCGACCGTGAAAAAAGCTTCCTGGCATTCTTTAACCATGCCGACATCCGCTTCATCAACGTCAAGGTGTGCTTCCATGCAATCAAGATTTTGAGCGATTTCAAAGAGTACGGTTGCATCGAGTTGTGAGGTGATCATTTGACCAAGATTGACCTTTTTGGCAATGACGATACCGTCTACTGGTGATCGTATAAAAAGATTTTCATACGTTTTTGTTTCAATCTCCAGCTCTGCGGCGGTTTGATCAACGCGTGCTTGAGCAACTTCAAGATCTTGGGTGTATTGCTCATAGAGATTTTTTGAAAGTTGCCCAGACTTATAAAGGGCTTTTTGGCGTGCAAAGAAGCTGGTTGTGTAGACGAGCCGTGCTTTGGCATCCGCTAAAAGAGCTTGAAGCCGTTTGATGGCACTGTCGCCAATACCGTTGTCAAGAAGCGCCAAAAGTTGATTCTTTTTAACATGGTCATTGTCTTCGACCAAAATTTTGATAGTTTTACCAGCTACTAAGCTGCCGACCGAAATTGGATCTTTGGCTTTAAGATTTCCTGATGCCGTTACGTATTGAACAAGATCTCGTTGCGCAGGATTCTCGATAAGAAAAGGTGCTTTTTTTGTTGCAGAGCGACGTTGAAAAACTGACACGGCGATAGCACCAGAGATCGCCAGAAGCAAAAAACTTATGATAAGCTTCGTGTGATTCATACCAGGGCCTTAATTTGATGATCTTTTTGAATAATGACCTTGGTACAGTGTAGCGACAAGCGAGTCAAAAGGTAAGGTTTAATAGAAAGGGGCTTTTCGTGCAAGGTCTATCGTGGTGGTGGTTTTTAGCAGTAATAGGCGCTATTGCAGCCATTGTTATTGTTATGAAATTTATGCGTGCTGGCGGCGGCCAAACTATCAGGCTTCCCGAAATTCGTACGCATAGTTCGACGTCGATTGAAGAGGCTATTGGCCAACGCCGGTCGGTTCGGCTTTACAAAAATGAGCCGCTTGTTGTGACTGAGGTTGCGCAATTGTTATGGGCATGCCAGGGCGTAACTGATAAGCAACGTTTATTGCGAGCTACTCCATCAGCAGGTGCCCTTTATCCGCTTGAGATTTATCTTGTAGTTGGAGATGTTAAAGGTCTTTCATCAGGAATTTTTAAATACAATTCGCTTAAGCATGAACTGAGTAAGATGCTTGATGGTGATCAACGTGTTGCTTTGAGTGAAGCAGCATTTTCTCAGCAATGGGTTCATCAAGCTGCAGCAGCGATTGTGATTTGTGCAAATTACAAAAATGTTGAAAAAAAATATAATCAGCGTGCTCATCAATATGTGCATATGGAGGTTGGTGCAGCGGCTGAAAATGTATACCTTCAAGCAACGGCGCTTGGTATGGGAACAGTGCTTGTTGGCGCATTTGATGACGATGCTGTCCAAAAGATTATTGGATCCGAGCAAGATGAAATTCCCTTATGCATTTTACCAATAGGTAAGAAGTAAAACATAAACCAAGGAGAAGAATATGCATAAGAATGCATTGTATATTAGCTCAGTAGCAATGATAGGTTGCAGCTGTATGGTTGCATCATGTGGTGTCGGTGAAAAACATGAACCAAAAGAAACAACGAAAGTTTTTCTTATGAAGCCTGAAACAAATGAATTACGTCGCGAAGTTCTCAAAGAGGCTCCTGCGGGCGCACAAAGCCCTCGTAAAGGCCAACGGGTAGTTGTTCACTACACCGGATGGTTGGATGAGGGTGGAAAGCCTGGCAGAAAGTTTGATAGCAGTGTTGATCGCGGCGAACCGTTTTCCTTTACCATCGGTGTTGGGCAGGTAATTAAAGGCTGGGATGATGGGGTTATGGCAATGAAAGTTGGCGAAAAATCTCGTTTGACGATTCCGGCTCATCTTGGCTATGGCTCACGTGGCGCCGCCGGCGTTATCCCTCCGAATGCAACACTCATTTTTGATGTTGAGCTGCTTGCACTTAAATAAAAGATCACAAAATTAAGTGATTTTTGAGCAAGAAAAAAGGGGCTGCGAATTTTCGCAGCCCCTTAGAATTTTAAGCATAAGATATTTAAGCTTACGTGAACGTTTTTTTGTGGTAACGATTATTTTGTCTGATCTTTCTCAGGTGATTCTTCAAGCACTTTGCGCAGTTCCTCACCTAACGGTGAATCTTTGGGAAGTTCTGCTAATTTCCTTAGCCCCTCTTCACGAGCTCCGTCTTCTTCCATGAGAATTCTTTCGCGCAAACTAAGAGTATCTACCGTTTCTTTGCCAAGCTGCGTAAATTCTTTATCAAAAAGTGAATGTACTTTAGAACGAGCCTCTTGCCACGCCTTTTCATCCTCTGGCGTTGTAAAATAACGATATACAATAAAGTGTTTAGCATAGCGTGGGTTAAGAAGGAGCCGCGCTTGTATCTTGTCAATTTTTTCGAAATTATCAGGACTAGCATCATCTAAGGCCGATAGTTTAGCAATGACGTTAAGTGCCTCAACAATGTTAGTTGTTAAATTTTTAAGTTGTTCTAGCGGATCTCGTTCTTCATATGGAACACCCCATCCCGCAGATAAGTAAGCAACCATATTTGCTATTTCACGTGGAACAAAAATCTGAAGAAGATGCCTTGTGTTGGGAATATGGCTATAGATGGTCTCAATTTCTTTTATCAATTCGGTGCGAGATAACATAAATTTTCTAAATATATGCGCAAGATATTTTTTAGGATCGGGTTTTTCGAAAGATGACGAAGGTCCTTTTATAAAATAGTTAAGTGTATTTTCTTCTTGGTCCTGCATGTTGCCTGTCAAAGCTACATTTGTTGACAGAATTAATGCTTGTACATTTGGTTCGCCATCTGTCTGGTATAATGGCCATGTTGTTTTTAAAAAATGAGTAACATTTTTACCGCCATCTTTAAAATTTTCAGTAAGAATGCGTAAAAACAATGGCGATTGATTGTGTGGATCGCCGTAAAGCCGTTGTGCTATTTCTGTTATTACATCAAAGATTACTCCGTAGTGACCTTTATAAGCATGCCACAACTCAACATGTTTAGAATGGAGTGAGCTGCGTCTGAAGGCGGTTGTCAAAGTGTTAAAAGAATATGTAGGTTGGTTGCCGTAGGTGTCGGTGCAACCTTGGAAGATGCAATTGCCTACAGCGCGTGGAAGAAAAACACGATAAATTTGGCAAGCAGTGGCGTTGTATGTTTGCTTGCATGGTTTTTGGTTGCAACATAATTGACAGTCTTGATCTGGTAGGAATTTGCAGTACATATTCATATGAGCAGTGGTTGTAGTATCAACTGTTTGCATTACATGTTCAGATTGAACGGGCTTTAAATTTATGGCAGGTGTAAAGAACAAAAAGAAACTAAGCACCATTGCTATAAGCAGTTTCTTCATTGAGAATTTTGATGGTGATGTATTGCCACAAATAGGTTGTTGCTTGCGAATTTCTTTTTTCGAATCGCTTTGTCGATCTCGTAGCTGTTGAACATCTGGATTTGATGGTGTTTGAGTATCTAGTTGCTCTAGCTGTTCTACGAACGGTAGTTGCATTGCGCTGCAATTTGAATATCCAACCGTCATCAATGCTACAAGCGCTATTGTTCTTAAGTTTTTCATACTACCCCCCCCCCAATAAACCAATTTTGCTTATTTTAAAAATAAGTAATTATATGATTATCAAGTATGATAAAATATTCATATTAGTCAATTACGATGTTATTTTGAGCAAATAATATTGAAATTTAGAAAAACTCATAAAACCAGCAAAATGCCAGGTTTTTTACGAGATTTTTGGGTATTGAGGTGATTTTTGCCAGGTTCTTTAAATTTTGATCAAAAAAAGAGGGACTGCGATTTCGCAGCCCCTTAAAATTTTTACGCGTTATTACGCAGCAAGTCTTTTACGCTTGCGAGCACGGCGTCTGTTAATAATATTACGGCCGTCTTTGGTAGCCATACGTTTGCGGAATCCGTGTTTCTTTTTTCTGCGTCTGACGCTTGGTTGATAGGTAATTGACATAATTTAACTCCGAAAAGTAATACATTTCGTAAAAAGCAGTTTTAGATTTTATGCCAGAATGAGATTTTATTCAACTCTGATGCAAAAAATGGTCGCTTTTTCAATTGGGACGCTTCTGTTCTTAGTCTCAAGGTTATCAATTTGGGCGTACTGCGGGGTTGATGAATCGAGTGCATTTTGTAAATAGACCTGGTTCAATGAGGGGTTGCTTTGATCAAAGGGGACTATTTTAAAGGGCCCAAATCCTGGCATCGTACGCGTTCCAGGTTTGCCGTATCCAGGTGGCATGAAAAAGATTCCCAGGGCGGTTTTCTGAACCTCAAACTGTTGGGGGGTGTCAACAAGGGAGATGACCTCTTTGACAGGTTTCATAAAGTAGTAGACGCCTTTCTTGAAGGGCAGATCTACCGTAGTCCGATTGAGATACTTGGCCCCAACTTTTAACGTAACACGTGTTCCGTTAGAAAGTTCTTTGAAACTATATTCTTTGGCTACTGCTGGTTCTGTTGCCGTACACCAAAACTTAATGGCAGTATCTCGGCTTGCAAATTCTGAGGGAAGGACAAGGCGTCCCTTGGCATCTTCATTCAAAAACCCTTCGCCCTGTTTGAGGGTTTTGCAGTATCCTGAATAGGCACCAGAATTTTTTGGTACTTCGTCAGGATCGCCCCAAACTAACCACGGTCCAGCGGCCCATCTTGCCTCTTGTGGGTCAAATGGGGAAGGAAGATCGAAGGTGATTGCATCAGTTCCCTGATATTTAATGATCATTGGAATCGACTTATCCTGCAGCCCAAGATGATAAAATCCTGAGCTTTCGTCTTTGATAGTTGCCAGATAACGGGTTTTGCCGTTTACGGTAGTGCAAAAATAGACGCTTGATCCATCAGAAAAAGCCTGACGAAACTCTTGAGGACTTTCGGCTTGTCTGCACCACAGCGGGGTGGTTGTTGCTGGTCCGCCAACCATTTCAGATTTGATGACTGGTTGATCGGGCTTTTTTGCGCTGCAGGTTAGAAATATAAAACATGCTCCCAGCAGGATTTTTTTCATATGTTCCTCTACTTATTTGGTCAATGAATGAATAATGAAATTGAGCGTTTTTTCACGCAAGACTGCTTGCGTGAGTGTTGATGTATTAATGGGGGTACATGTTTCTTCGATGCGTTCAAGAATTGGTTTAAAGTAGATAAATTCTTTGAGACGTTTGCTATTTAAAAGGTAAAGATAGTTGGTTATGTCTTTGACATCTGTACGTATATTTTCGCTGTAGGCAATTTGATCAATGATAATTTCTTCTTTGAGTTGCTTTTCAGCAAGCATTTCGACCGAAGCGTGAAAGTCAATTTGTGCTTTATAGACATGATAGTCTGGTTGGCGCGTAAGCGTGGCGATGATGTCTTCCTCGCGCCGTAAAATAAGATGTTTAGGGACCTCAAAACGATGCTTTGAGAGTAAAAGATGAAAGACTTCTTCAACAATTGCTTGCCGTTGTGAAATATCATTACGGAACGAAAAAATCTCCATCAACTTATTATGAACATCCGATTTGTTTTTGAGCTTAAAGGTCATTTTGAGAACATCAAGCGACGAGTGGGAGCCTTTAATAATTGTTTTTATCGTGATGAGAAAATTATAGGCGCATTCGCCTGATTGATGACGTGGGGTATAGATTGAAAATGATGAGGTTGAAAAACTAGTTCCCTCTGATTTGTTGAATAATTGCAGCGAGAGAGAATCAGCGCCATCTTGGTGACCAAGTTTTATCCAAAAAGAACCACAGCACCCATTATGAAGCGGTTTTAGGTTATTGTTGAGCATGGTAGCGTCAAAAAGAACCCAGTCATCTTCTTCTGCAAGCGTATAATTTGGTTTATGTGCTAAGGCGTGACGGTTTTCAATAAACGCGCATACCTGCTTATCAAGGTCTTTATAGCGTTTTCTTTTAGGAGATCTAAAGGCAAAATGTTTCCATTCTTTAAGTTCAAGCGAATCAGCAATTGATACGTCAAAGTTAAAACCTATTTTTTTGTCACCGGTGCTTTCACTTGAGATGAAACGTGGATAATTTACGAGGGCTATTTTACGAGCAATAATTTCGTTGATTAGAAAATCGATGACCAGATGATGAAGAAAATAATCTTTGGTATGTCCAATAATTTCTTCAGTATACATTTCTTGAACGTATTCAGCTGATGCCTGTTTTAAATTAAACCCATCAAGAGGGCCATTTTTGAAGAGCTCAACTGTTTGTAAGAATACGGAGTGTGCTGCATCTTGATTAATCTCAACAGTAATTCGCAACAAATGTGATGATTGTTTTGTTGCGATGAATGTAAGGATATTTTCGTGTTTATTTGTATCGGGCAATGGTGTTGGTAGCGCAAGCGCTAAAGACTCTCCGACTTCAGAAGTTTGGATATCCGAACACATGCCCGTCTCCTTTTTTTCGCTGGTGCAAGAGGGGGGACTCGAACCCCCATCCTCTTTCGAGGGCTGGCTCCTAAGGCCAGTGCGTCTACCAGTTCCGCCACTCTTGCGTAAAAACTACATACACCAACTCTAGCGAGTGTCTTAAGGAGGGGCAATAATTTTGTGAAGATTATGATATCAGCCCGTTCAATTGGAGCTTGAACTGTTGGTGATAATGCTTTTTGGGTTGCCAGGGACTTGAACCCTGAACCTGCAGATTAAGAGTCTGTTGCTCTACCAATTGAGCTAGCAACCCGTTCGGACTGAACTCTAAAAGTTTAACAAAAATAAGATGGATTGAAAGTTTTTTAACACATGTTCAGTATGATAAGCTTAAAAAGTGATAAAAAATATGAGGTAATGCTATGAATTTATCTGCTCCTATCGAATTATTGAACCTTCAAGAAACGCCAGAAGATAAGGTTATAAGCTTTGAACCGAGCTGTTTTGATGAATATCTTGGCCAAAACGCTATCAAAGAAAAACTCAAAATTTATGTTACGGCGGCAAAAATGCGCAGTGAGCCGCTTGATCATGTGCTTCTTTTCGGACCTCCTGGGCTTGGTAAAACAACATTGGCGCGTGTTATTGCAAAAGAACTTGGTGTTACGCTCAAAATTACGAGTGCTCCTATTCTTGAGCGAACGGGTGATTTGGTGGCACTGCTTTCGGGTATTGGTCCCTCAGAAATACTCTTTATCGACGAAATCCATCGGTTGCCTAAAAATGTTGAAGAAATACTTTATAGCGCCATGGAGCAGTTTTGTGTTGATGTTATTATTGGCCAGGGGGCCGGTGCAAAATCAATTCGATTACCACTCAATCGCTTTACGCTTATTGGTGCTACAACTAAGACCTCATTGGTATCAGCTCCATTGCAAACACGTTTTGGCATTGTAGAAAGACTTGATTTTTATGAACCTGAAGAACTTACACAGATTGCAGTGCAAAATGCTCAGTTTTTAGGGGCGCCCCTGCTTCCTGATGCGGCGCTGTGCCTTGGCTCACGAGCACGAGGTACGCCACGTATTGTTAAACGCTTGGTACGGCGAGTACGCGACTTTGCTCAAGTTAATCGTTGCTCGGTTGCAGATACTGCTCTTGTCGAACAAGCACTTCGTTTTTTGGGTATAGACGAAGATGGTCTTAATAAGCTTGATCGTGATGTGCTGACGCATATCCTTAAAGACTTTGATGGTGGTCCGGTTGGCGTTGAAACACTTGCTGCCATGACGGGAGAAGATCGCGAAACGCTTGAAGATGTCATCGAGCCATTTTTGCTTCGCAAAGGTCTTTTGCAAAAAACGCCACGAGGTAGAATTATTCCTGCCAAAAAAGTCTTATACTTGCGACGTAAGCTTTTGGGGGAGACTCTGAGCGAGCAAACGAGCTTATTTGGTGATTAGCTGTTTAATCTTTATGCGCAAAGCATTCTCAATGAGCTTGCTGTTGTCAATAACGGCATTTTCGATGCCTCCCATGATTTGATCAAACTCTGCTGAGGAATAAGCAAATTTCAATGTTGGGAATTCTGATAAATTTGGAATGTAAATAACCACGGGGCAATCCTTATTTTTTGGATCGGCAAAAACACTCAGGGGATATTTGCCAAGCTCAGCATAATTGATTGGTGGAAACGGATATTTATGATCTTGTGCATAGGTTGCCGCACGAGCAAGGCTCTTACCGATTCCTTCTTTTGCTTTGGCTACGTCACAAATAATGTAGATGGCGGTATGGCGTCTGAGAAGTGGTGGCAATGGATGGAAAAAAGCGAATCCTGCATCAACAAGAGTGATTTTTTTGAGATCAGAAAGTGGACAGCCGTTAATGCCATACACAAAGTTATATATTTCCGGTTTAGTAAAACGTGTATTACTGCAACAGGCGCCGCATAATTCAGTTATGATAGAAAAACAGCAATCAATATCTAACTTTTTACTTATGGCTTTTACAATATCAAGGCCACTTAGCGCATAAGCTGAGCTTGCCGCTCCAAGAACATAGCTGAGAGATTCTTCTTGATCCTGGTCGAACGAGGCTCCTTTGGCAAATTTTCGGCCAAGTGCGTGAGGATTGATCCATGCACTAAGAAAGGTGCTGCCAACTGAAAATGGCGTCATTTCTACCCATTCATAACGAGGATCGGTTTCTCCAATAACTGCGGTAAAAATGGGAATAGGAAATGAGCCATTGAGCGATTGTTGTTGGAGATCGGTGAGTAGATAGTATTGGCCCGGTTCTTTAAAGGTGCTTAAAAAAGAATCGGCTACAAGCCCACCCCATATGTCAGTTGTTGAAAGTATTCGCCCCTTTTTTTTCTTGTTGGAAAGTGCCTGTATGATGGCTACTTCATCAACATATGCAGAATCAAAAGTGTGGCTTGTTTTTTCTTTAAGATACTCGGTTAATTTGGGAAGTGGCATGTTATGGATAAACCATGATGCGGTGGTCCAGGTTGATCCAGAAAGTGTTGAACAATAGGTAACAGCATTCAAAAGATTGATTCGATCAAGCCCTCGTAGAAGTCCAAGCATTGCTATTGCTGCGCGTACGCCACCACCACTGCATGAGATTCCAATAGTAGGAACGGCCTGAGGCTCGAGTTTTTCACCAAGAAACTTTTCAAGTGTTTCATGGGCAATGGGATAGCGTTGTTTGAGCGCTGACCGTTCAAGTTTACATAAATCATTGTCACGACTTACCAAAAAATTGGCATCTTCGTAATGGGGAACGCTTCTGGTAGTTAAATTTGCGTGTGCCGCATAGGTGGAGATAGTGATAATCAACGTAGCAGACAGAGATATATGTCGCATGATTAATCCTTTCCTTTTTTGCTTTGTGATGACAATGACCAAGTATTTATCAGGTATTCTTGCTAAGGCAAGTTGTTGCATCTTTGTGATGCATTGAGGCCTCTGGATGAGATAAATGCCTGTCGACAATAGTTGCAAAACAAGGTACATTGTCCTGTGATTTTCAAAGAAATTATACATGGTTTTGAAAGGTGTAGGGAGAGAATTTTGGGGGATCAAAAAACAGATATAAAATGCAGGAGTTACAATGTCTGGACATTCAAAATGGTCGACAATAAAGCATAAAAAAGCAAAAGAGGATACAAAGAGAGGCAAAGTTTTTACCAAGCTTATTCGAGAAATTACGGTTGCAGCGCGTGATGGTGGCGGCGATCCTCTTCATAATGCACGATTGCGTATTATTCTTGATAAAGCAAAAGCAGAAAATATGCCGAGTGACAACGTTACTCGTGCTATTAAAAAAGGAACGGGAGAGCTTGCAGGTGGGGCTGCATATGAAGCGCATATGTATGAAGGATATGGTCCCCATGGTATAGCGGTAATGATTGAAGTTTTGACCGATAACAAAAATCGCACGGTAGCTGACTTGCGTCATCAATTTACCAAATTTGGGGGCGCATTGGCTGAATCTGGCGCCGTTGCATGGATGTTTGAGCGTAAAGGGGTAATTCGTGCAAGCGGGAAGCTCTCTGAAGATGAATTGCTTGAAAAGCTGCTCGATTACAACATTGATGATGTTGCGCTTGATGAGGGCGTTTTCTCGGTAATCTGTAAGTTGCAAGATCTTGATAAAGTTAAAAAGGCTGTTGAACAATTTGGCTTAAAAGTTGAGTCAGCGCAATTGGAATGGGTTGCCAAAGAACCTATTTCTGTTGATAAAAATGCTGAAGAAAATGTGTGTAGGTTTCTTGAGGCACTTGATGACCTCGATGATACGCAAAACGTTTATGCAAATTTAGGCGATTAAAGGAAGGGGAGCTTGTGTTGGTAAGCATGACAGGATATTGTAGCCTCAATGAGCAATTGCAGCTATCGGCATGTGGTGCTGTTGGCGTTACTATTGAGCTTAAAACACTGAATGGAAGATTTTTAGAAGTTGTAGCAAAACTTCCGAGTGGCCTCAGTCGCCTTGAAATTCCTCTTTCAAGTCTTCTTCAAGAAAAATTATTACGCGGTAGAGTGTATTTTAATATGCGTTTTGCTGATTCAACGCGAACGCTGACGACCATGGTACCTGCGTGGTCAACGATTGATAATTATGTGCAGGCGGGTAAGGATATCAAGAAAAAATATCACTTTGAGCAGGAGCTGACTCTTGTCGATTTAATGCAATTACCTGATGTTTTTGCGGCACAAGAGGGTGGAATTTCTGCTGAAGACGAAAAGGCGATTTTGGCACTTGTTGCAAAAGCTGCAGATATTTTGATGCGCATGCGCAAAGAAGAAGGTGCGCGTCTTGAACAGGATTTTGTAAAAATTTTTGCAATGTGCGCTACCAAGATCAATGATATTGAACATGCTTCGCAACAGGTGGTTGAGCAGTATAAAGCAGAATTGCATCAAGCACTTGCAGCAAATCAACATCCTGATAAACCAGATACCCATGTCGAAGAACTCCAGGTTGCTTTGCGTAAAATAGATATTCACGAAGAAATAACGCGCTTTAAAAGCCATTTAGCAAGTATCGATCCCATCTTAAAATCATCCCAATTTGAAAAAGGCAAAAAGCTCGATTTTATTCTGCAGGAATTATTGCGCGAAACCAACACTATGATGGCAAAAAGCCCGTCATATCAGGTAAGCACTGCAGGGATTGATATCAAAGTTGAATTGGAAAAAGCACGCGAACAAATTCAAAATATTGTGTAAATGATATGAAAATGAGTTCATGCTTCGATACACCGGCCGTTCGCCCTGAGTGCGCCGCTTCGGCGTGTATCGAAGGGTACGGCCGGCACTCAGCACGAACGGGATTTTATGCAGCTCATTCCTGAAGAATTGTTGCAGCGGTCAACAAAAGTTTTATTCGTAGCTCATCTTGCAATAGGTGATTTTACCTATCTACAAAATTATTTGCAGGCTTTTGCACAACGTTATCAGCACCTTGAAATTCACATTTTTGTAGATGAGCTGCGTCGGTCATATTGTTTTTGGCGGTGGAAATATCTTGTGCGCTATGCACTCTATGATTGGCTTGATACATGTCCGTTTATCCACAAAATATATCGCAATACTTATTCGCCATCCGGATTTAGAAAATCTATCGAGGAAGCCAAAAAAGAGCAGTATCCGCTTGTTATTTCTTTGGCAACTTTACGTGCAGATAAGTATGCACTTCTTGCGCGGCAATTGTCGCCGCAGGGGTTTATTGTTGGGGTTCGCCCACCCGTAGCATTTTATCAAGTGGTGAAACGACTTAATTATCGCTCGCTCAATCAGGGATTTTGGTGGCCTGATAAAAAATCGCTAGGGCATGTGACTAATCAATTTGCGGAATATTTTGAGTCGGTACTTGGTGTTCATGTTGAACCTGCATTACGCTACCCGTTTATTAAAATTCCTAATAAATGGATTGTGTTTGCCAAATTGCGTTTTTTAAAATGGGGAATTGATCGAAAAACTAAAAAATTTGGTCGTGTTATTTTTATTAATCCATTCGCAAAAGATAAGAAACGCAGTTGGCCAACCGAGCGAGTTGGCGATCTTATTCGTATGCTTAAACAGCAGGATGAATGGGGCGATGTGAGCTTTGTGGTAAATGTTGTTCCAGAAAAGTTTCGTGCGACTAAAAAATATTTTGATCGACTTTCACTCAATGATACGTTTCTCTGTTGCGCTGACTATAATTTCTTTCAGTTGCCTTCAATCATGAGCCAATGCGATTTAGTGGTTTCAGTTGAAACTGCTACGATGCATTTGGCAAACGCTATCAAGGTTCCGGTTGTTGCGCTGATGCGTCTTAAAAATCCTGAATGGGCGCCTTTTAATAGTTCTTTGACAACCATTGTTACCGTAAAGCATCGTCGAGAATGGATCAATGCTATTACGGTTGATGCTGTTGTACAAGCTGTGCATACAGCTGTTCATGCTGCGCAAACGTGATGTGTGGTGCAAAGTTTTGAGTGATATGCGTATAGGCATTCATGCCTAATTGCTGTGTAAATAGTGGATTTTCAATGAGCCGCTTAATGGTAAGCGCAAGGTCGAGTGCATCACCATTTTTAAACAAGAGCCCCGTTTCTTCGTGCTTGAGAATAATTTCTGCTCCAGTGTCATAAGCTCCAATGGATGCTTTGTGCATCATACCAGCTTCAGCATACACCAATCCCTGCGCTTCTTTGATGCTGGGCAAAACCATGAAATCGCTGTAATAAAGAATTCCTGGAATGTTATTGGTTGATCCTAAAAAATATACATAATCGGCAAGTCCTTGTTCGCGTACGCTTTGTTCAAAACGTTGGCGCATGGGTCCGTCACCAGCCAGCACCGCCTGAATTTTGATATTGTCGGAATCTTTAAGATGCCTAAGCGCCTCAAAGAGAAGATGATAACTTTTATGGCGTGGATCTGTTCCCATGTTTCCAATAACACACAGAAGTGGTAATTGCTTAAGAGTAATATTGAAATTACGAGCAAAAAAAGATTCGCGTGTTTCTTGTGGGACAAAATTGGTAAGTCTTTCTGCATCAAAAAATGGAGCGATAGCATTGATATACGTAATGCCGATGTTATGGGCGGTATTCTTTTCTGCTATATATGTAGCGATTGGTGATGTAACGCCAATAACTGCATGTGATTTGCCTATTTTACGTACATCAAAATCATCAGGAATATGTCGTGTAAAAACAATCTTGATTGAGGTGTTGTGAGTGGCGCGAGCAGCGCTGATGACCTCTTCGCGTATATTGCAATGAATAAGATCAATATGCTCGTGCGTGCAAATCGTGCGCATACGGTGAGCAACAATCCAACAAAAAAGAGCGCGAACTTTTTTTTGAAGCCAACGAGCGTTGATGCCATGGCAGGGTAGCCCGTCGGCCACAAGCCGTTGATGTAGTGCTGTGTGAGCATTAACTAATATGGTAACGTGATACCCGGCATTTTTAAGCAATTTGTACAAGGTAAATGCATGCATTTCGCCGCCGCCAAATATTTCTCCTGAAAGACAGCTTATAAGGATACGTGGCTTGTGAATTGTGCTCATGAGGCTCCTTCTTCTATTTGTCGGTAAAGGCCTTATACTACCATTAAAAAAATATGAAATACTCATAAATGGGATGATAATGATTGTTTCTCTTCCAACGCTCCTTTCGCTTGTACGTATGGCGCTGGCACCGTTCTTTATGTACTTCTTCTTGCAAGGTTCCTATCTGGTTGCGGTGCTTATTTTTACGGTCGCAGCACTTTCTGATGCTTTTGATGGTTATATTGCACGCAAGTACGATATGACGAGTCAACTTGGAGCTTTTATTGATCCTCTGGCTGATAAAGTTCTTATCGCGACTGCGTTACTTTGTTTTATTCTAAAAGATTTTACTTCATGGTGGGTTTTGGGCGTGATTGTAGGCCGTGATGTACTGGTTACCTGGCTTCGTATAGCGGCGCAGCGTCGTGGCGCATATCTTGTTACAACGCGGTTAGCTCAATATAAAACCGCTGCACAAATGTGTATGATTTATTTGGCATTTGTTTGGCTTATAATTCATGATTCTTCATCGCTGGCCTATCCAGGACTAGAGCTTTGTGTGAAGGTCTTTTTCTACGGAGTTGTTACCTTGACTGCCTACACAGGTGCTGACTATGTTTATAGGTATCTTCGCTTAGGTAATAAAGGAAAGTAATGAAGCAACTCATTCGTTATCTGGCGACACTTGGTCCTGTTGGATATGTTCCCTATTGCCCGGGAACGGTAGCAAGCTTGGTAACTGTAGCGTTAATGTTTGCGCTTCCATCTATGAGTTGGTATGTGCACATAGCCTTCATAGCAATTATGTTGCCGCTTGCGATCAAGGGTGCTGGCATAATTGAACGTGAATGTGGTTACAAGGACCCATCTTATGCTGTAGTTGATGAATTTATTGGTATGAATGTTGCACTTGTTGGCGTGAGTCATTCATGGCAAGCGTTCCTTGTGGCATTTATAACCTTTCGCGTTTTTGACATTCTTAAGCCATTTCCTATTAATGTTATTGAACGCCTTGAGGGTGGTTGGGGGATCATTATGGATGACGTTGCTGCTGGTCTTGCTGCGCGCTTGGTCATTGCTATAATTTTTTCTCTTTGGCCGCTCTGGTAGGCTATTTACATAAATTGTAACAAGCCGTAAAAAAGTCGTGATTTCTTGCAAGATTTGCCAAACCAGCGTATGCTGATGGTCTGTCAATTTGATGATTGGCACAATAATAGAGCCTAAAAAATGATCGCGTGTTTGGAAGGATTTTGATATGGCAGTTACGGGGGCTGAAAACGACGAGAAGCAGCTGAGCTTAGTCTCACCGATTTCCATCGAAAAAGAATTAAAAACCGCATTCCTTGATTACGCCATGTCGGTGATTGTAAGCCGTGCGCTTCCCGATGTGCGTGACGGTCTTAAACCTGTCCACCGTCGTATATTGTACGCAATGCATGACCTTGGCCTCTATCACGAAAAACCTTATCGTAAGTCGGTTAACGTGGTTGGTGAGGTAATGGCTCATTACCATCCTCATGGTGACGCTGCTATTTACCAAACTATGGTTGGCTTGGCACAAGATTTTTCCAAGCGTTATCCACTTCTTGATGGGCAAGGTAACTGGGGTTCGATCGATGGCGATAACGCAGCCGCAATGCGTTACACCGAAGCACGTATGGCAAAAATAGCTCGTGAACTTTTGGTTGATATTGAAAAAAATACCGTACAGTTCGTTCCAAACTACGATGAGTCGACAACTGAACCAACAGTTTTACCAAGCCGAATTCCAAATCTGCTTGTCAATGGGTCAACTGGTATTGCGGTAGGTATGGCAACCTCAATTCCTCCCCACAATCTGGGCGAAATTATTGATGCCTGTATAGCATTGCTGAGCAATCCGCAGCTTGATGATGAAAAATTATTTGAATTGGTCCCGGCTCCCGATTTTCCTACCGGCGGTATTATTTGTGGCCGTGGCGGTATTGTTAAAGCCTATCAAACGGGACATGGACAAGTTATTGTACGTGGTGTTGTTAATGTCGAAGAAGGTAAAAAACACACAGCATTAGTTATTACTGAATTGCCTTACCAAGTTAATAAAGCTGATCTTATTACTAAAATTGCCGATCTGGTTAAAGAAAAAATCATTGAAGGCATTTCAAACATTCGAGATGAGTCGGATCGTCGCGGCATTCGTGTTGTTATCGAAATAAAACGTGGCGAAGATCCTCAGGTTGTCCTCAATTTGCTTTACAAACATACGGCATTGCAATCAGCAATCTCGATTATCATGTTAGCGCTCTATCAAAATCGTCCGATGCTTTTCACCTTGCGTGAAATGATTGAGCACTTCCTGATCCATCGCAAGCAGGTTATTACACGTCGTTCGGAATTTGATTTAGCTCGCCACCGTGCGCGGTTACATATTCTTGATGGCGTGATTATTGCGCTTGATAATATCGATCAGGTTGTTGCACTTATCAAAAAATCTCGTACAGCCGATGAAGCAATTGTGCAGCTTAATGCACGCTTTGCATTGTCACTTGAACAATCCAGGGCAATTTTGGATATGCGCTTGCAGCGTTTGACTGGGCTTGAGCGCGAAAAAATTACTGCTGAAATTGATGAATTGAAGAAAATCAATGCCAAGCTCGAGCTTATCTTGCGTGATGAAAATGAGCTTAAATCTGAAGTCGTCAAAGAGTTACATCTTGTTAAAGATGCTTATGCCGATATTCGTCGTACACGTATCGAAGGTCCGATTGATGGTATTAGTGAGGCAGATCTTATTCCTGATGAAGAGGTCTTGGTAACACTGACACGCAAGGGCTACATCAAACGCGTGACGCTTGATACCTATGCCGTACAACATCGTGGCGGTAAAGGTAAAAAAGGAACGGCAGATCTTGAAGAGACCGATGATGTGATGCAGGATGCATTTGTTGCCCGCACGCACGATGATCTCTTGTTCTTTACCAACTTTGGCAGAATTTACAGCCTTAAGGTTTATCAAATTCCTGAAGCCTCACGAACGGCAAAAGGTCGCGCAATTGTTAATCTCTTGCAGCTTGTTGAAGGCGAATCGATTGTTAAGCTTTTGTGTGCTCGTGATATGGAAGGCAAATTCCTTGTCATGGTGACACGACAAGGTACCATTAAAAAGACCAATGCTGATGAATTTACCAAGATTCGCAGCACCGGTATCCGTGCTATCAATCTCAACGAGGGCGATGAACTGGCATTCTGTGCGCTCAGTGGGGGAACTGATTCAATTGTTATTGCGACACGCGATGGACAAGGGATTCATTTCAAAGAAGCAGAAGTTCGTCCAATGGGACGTAATGCTGCCGGTGTGCGTGGTGTCTCGTTACGCGATAAAGATATGGTTGTTGGCCTTGAGGTTATTCCAGAATCGAGCGATCTTTTGTTTGCAACGTCCCGTGGTTACGGTAAGCGCGTAAGCGTGATCGATTTCCGTGTTGCTCACCGTGGCGGTGTTGGCGTTCGTACAATTCCAACCGATGAACGTAATGGTTATGTGATTGGATTGGAGCGTGTCTCCGATGCCTCGCATGTATTGCTTATTGATACGAATGGTAAAGTTATTAGACTTTCGCCACAAGAAATTCGTACGATGGGCAGACAGGCTAAAGGTGTTCGTCTCGTTCGTTTGGATGAGGGACAAACACTTGCAGCAATGATCGCGTTTGAGGGATCGGAAAACGAAGAAGAATCAGCGCCAGCTCAAATACAGGAACAAGAACAGAAGTAATGCAGCATCATGAATGGTAACCACAGCCTGTTAACACATCTTTCACTCATTACTGATGTTGGACCGGCAACGATTTTTAAGCTGTTCAAACACTTATATCGTATAAAATTTCCTGAAGCGTCGCAGGTCGAATTAGTTGACCTGCGTACGCATCAGTGTGAACTGGATGCTTCAGTATTGTATTGTTATACCGCGTTAGATTTTATTCAGAAAGTTGGTTTTTCTGAGCGGCTTGCACTGCGTATTGTAGAGGGGCTGAATAATAAAAAACTTCTTGATGACGAACGTGAATTAGCTCGTCGTCACGAAGTTGCCATCGTAACGTTTCTTGATGAATCGTATCCTGAGTTGTTACATCACATTCATTTGCCGCCGGTAGTTTTGTATTGCCAGGGTTCCTCATTACAACGTGAGGCAAAGAGTATTGGATTTGTGGGCTCACGTCGTGCTACCGATTATGCAACACGTGCCATGCGTAAGTTGATTCCAGGCCTTGTTGCTTCTGGTTGGCAGATTGTGAGCGGTGGCGCTGAAGGGGCAGATACTATTGCGCATGAACTTACGCTTGAATGTGGTGGAAGGACCATAGCGGTTCTTGGTTCAGGTCTTTTGCAACCGTATCCTGCATCAAATAAAAAACTTTTTGAGAAAATGATTGCTTCTGGGAGTACGCTTGTTTCACCATTTTCTCTGATGACACCGCCTGATCGAGGAACATTTCCTGCGCGTAATCGCATTATTTCTGGACTGAGTAGTGGATGCGTGATCGTACAGGCTGCTGAGCGGAGTGGCGCTCTGATAACGGCGCAATGTGCGCTTGAACAAGGGCGTAGCGTGTTTGCTATTCCTGGTTCAATTACCGATGATTTGAGCGCAGGATGCCATCGTCTTATTCAGGATGGTGCAAAGTTGGTGAACAAGCTTGATGATATTCTTGAAGAGTTTGGAGAGGGCGCTGAAGTTGGCGCTCAGTTGCTCGTGCGTCATTCAGAACAATCTGCGCAGATAATTGAAGTTGCTGCTACCAAGGTTTCATCAGATCCTGTTATTGCATGTTTGATGCAACCAGCAACGCTTGATGAGTTGCTCGATAAGACGGGTTGCTCGGCTGATGAACTTCAAGATCGCCTCTTTCAGCTTCAACTTGAAGGAAAAATTCGACAAAATTTTGCAGGTACTTGGGAATGTGTGGAGAAATAAGCATGAACAAAGACATTCTTTATCTTGGTTCTCAATCTCGTTCGCGACAGCTTTTATTGGATTATGCAGGAATTCCGTTTAAAGTTCTTGAACATGGAAGTGATGAATCTTACGCGCATGCTGACGGTACGCTTGAACATCAAGTAACTACCATTGCTCATGGTAAAATGGAAACATTGCTGCTTCCTGCTCGTTCCGAAGTTGCGCATGATTATCTGTTTGTTTTAACTGCTGATTCTTTAGTAAAAGATCCACGGACTAAAGAAATTTTTGGTAAACCAGAAAATCGCGATCATGCGATACAAATGTTAAAAGCAGAACTCAAGGGGCCCATCGAGGTGATGACTGGTTGCTGCTTGCGAAAATATATATGGCAGCAAAATGCGTGGAAGCTTGCTGAAGAAAAATTGTGGGCGACGGGCGCGATGATTGAATTTTATGTTGATGCGGCATCGGTTGATCGTTATTTTGCAACACGTCCTATTGCAGTGCATTGCGCAGGAGCTGGGGCGATCGAAGAACATGGCCTTGCCTATTTCAAGAGTATCAACGGTTCGTATACGGCAGTTCTTGGCTTGCCATTATATGAAGTGCGGCAGGAGTTGGGGATGTTGGGATTCAAGTTTTAATACAAGTTATTTTCTGCTATTTCTTTTGAAGGTTATGCTTATGAAAGCATCCATGCTACATCTTTTTCTCGTATTTAATATGGTCAATACATGCGGATTGATCAATGGTATGGCTCCATCTGATAAAGAGAATGCTCCAAAAACCACATACAATAAGAATCTTGCTGGAGACTTATTATATGCAGCTGCAGATGGCAATGACAAAGGTCTTGTAACGCTTCTAGCGCAGAAAGCAGATCCTAATACTCACGATCTGGCAGGATTTACTCCGCTTATCTATGCTTCAGATTATGGCCATATAAAGGTGGTTGAAAAACTGTTAGCAGCGAATGCAGATGTCAATGCATATGAGGATGAAAAATACACGGCTTTAATGGCTGCCGCAGCAAAGGGATATAGCGAAATAGTAAAAAAACTTCTTGAAGCAGGTGCAGATGTTAATGCTAAAAACCAATGGCTTATGACAGCATTGATAGCGGCTGCCAAAAAAGGTCACGCTAATATCGTGCGTATTCTGCTTGATGCTGGCGCAGATATTACTCCGAAAGATGCAGATGGAATGACAGAGCTTGAATGGGCACAAGAAAATGGGCATAACGCGGTGATAGCATTATTAAAACATATTATCACTGACAGGAATGAAATTAGACGAATTGTAGCCGAAGAGTGGTGTGATGGGTTGCCCTCAGGTGGACAAACAGCCTGTCCTCTTGAGGTTCTTGATATCTATATCATGCGTTTTCTAGATTAGGAATAAATATACTATTTTTGCAGTTCGCTTGAAGCATTATGTAAGGCTCTCGATTGCCAGCCTGGTGATTTGCTGGGGTATGAGGAGAAATAATGAGCTTTACCATGAGTCATGATGAAATATTAGACCTTGTATCGCTTCAAGACGAAGTAATTGGACAAGAAAAAAGAAGCATTGTTTATGAACGTAAGCTTTCAAACTTTCGTGTAATCAATGGTTTTATCTGTAACTCAGCCAAGCAACTGTGGATTCCACGTCGCCATAAAAATAAAAAACTTTTCCCGCTTCATTTAGATGCAAGTGTTGGTGGCCATGTTGCCGCAGGTGAAAGTTACCATGATGCTTTTGTTCGCGAGACACAGGAAGAACTTAATCTTGATGTGCGACAATGTATTTATTCGCCAATAGCGCACCTTACACCCCATGAACATCAGACTTCTGCATTTATGTGGGTGTATCTGATTAAAAGTGATATTGTTCCCCCCTACAACACTGACGATTTTGTTGAATATTTTTGGCTAACACCGGATGAATTTTTTGACAAACTTGCACAAGGAGATAAGGCAAAGGGGGATATGCTTTCTATTGTGCCTGTACTTAAGATGCTTTTAACACAATAACCTATTTTCTAAAATATCGTTGTGGCGTTAGTTTTGCGACAAGTGTGTCGGGAAGCCAATGTGCAATCCTGAGTACCAACGAATAAATCCATGACGGTTCAATTTGTTTTTTGCCTTTAAAGACCTGTTTAACAATGTAGTGTGCTTCGTCTGAAGCTTGGTGCGTGAAGGGGAGTGGTTTGTCATCGCGCATGAGGTTGGTAGCAACTGGGCCAGGCAAGACAAGAACAAATCCAATATGATCATTTAAATATTGTATGCGCAGCGTCCTGAAGCATGCATTGAGTGCCGCTTTACTTGCGCCATATCCGGCAACTCCAGGGCCTGCAAAAAGTGAATTAACCGAAGATGTTGCTACAAATGTCCCGCCGCCACATTTTTTTAAGGTTTCAAGCCATGCATCGATCCAGGTAATAGTACCAAAATAGTTGGTGGCAACCATTTGCTGATGGTTTTCTAAGAGGGGATGAAATTTCTCTTCGAAAATGCCAATACCCGCATTCAAGAAAAATAACGTCGGTTGCAGTCCTTGCTTTCTCATGGCATCAGAAACGGCAAAAATTTGTTCGGGCATTCGTACGTCACATACATAGGGAATAAATGATGTCCCGAGTTCTTGTGTAACTTTTTTAATTTTTTCTTCATCATGTGAGATGCCAATAACCTTCCATCCGCGTTTAATCATTTCCCGTGTAATTTCATAACCAATTCCTGAGGATGCTCCCGTGATTAAGCATGTTTTGGTTGTTTGATTGATAGGAGTACCTGTATTAAGAAGTGATGATAGAACTAAGAGGAAGATAAAAAGTAATATTATGCCGATAAAAGCATGCGAAATTATTTGGGTATCAAACATTACAACTCCCTTTTTCTTGATATGAGATTGGCTACTTCATCAAAGAGAGTATAAAACGATATGGAACATTTGCCCAATGAGGTCCAGCATAGTCAACGCCGATACGTGGTGCTTGGATGATTTCTGATGGTGGAATGAGGCGAGTACGTGGCTCAATCCATAATCTGCTAGCCGGAGTTGTCGGTTGTCTATTTACCTGTTTATTGATGCTTAACGCCTTGGTCAATTTGCCTGGACCGTCAAATTCTCCAGCGCCACGAATAAGTATAGCTGCCGGATAGCCTTCTGGACCAGTAACAATATTGAGCATCCAATGCATGCCATATACCAGATATACATACCAACATCCGGCAGGTCCAAACATTGCTGCGGTACGTTCGGTTTTACCAAAACGGCCATGACAGGCTAAATCATCTGGGCCATCATAGGCTTCAACTTCGTGAATAATGAGTTTTTTGGTCACGCCATTACGCTCTATGACAAGAGGGCAACCAATGAGTTCATGCGCAACGGTCAGAACAGGGCGATCAAAAAATGATGGTGATAAATGTTGCTTCAACGATGATATCATTTTTTATGCACGTTCCCATGCAGTTCCATGACAATGTGAGCAAATTTGATTCATCTCATTAGAAATCTTAAGCATAAAATTTAAGATTTCAGCGGAGGATGCTTCTTCGGATAACAACTTAATGTAGTCGGTGAATATTAATTTAATTTTTTCGAATTGAGCCTTGTCTTCTGTAACCACCTTGAGTGTCCAGCCAATTAAACCACCCTCAAACTCATTGACGGATATTTCGCGTGTGTGGCATTGTGCGCATCTAATTTTTAGATTTACAGTGTTTTTTTGAAAATATTTTTGGTGCATGGTTGTTAATGAATCAACAAGAGAAAACAAACTTTGTGCATTTTCTATTTGTTCTTTGGCGCATTGCCCATCGGTATTGTTACCATGTAAAAAACATGGTAAACAAAAAATTGTAACTTCCAGGAATAACCATTTTGTAAACTTCATCTTTGCCCCTCCCTCTGCTTTTTTTTTAGACTGTTTTTGCGTCTTTTGGCTTTATCTTTTTCGGCTTTTCTGTCGAGATTGGATACCAATTGGTTTGTTTGCAATTAGGACATGTTATTGAAAAATTGTTGGCTAAGCCAGCCATGCTTTCGTCAATTATTCCCTCAGACCAATCTCTCTGTCGCATTCAGCGCATTTCATTTTTGTATCCATATGCATTCCTTAATAAAAGACAGATTTACCCCAACACGCTTACGGCCGCTTCGATACGTTTTGCAACCTCATCTTTGCCCAAAACTTCCATTAAATGAAAGAGACTTGGACCTGCGCTGATGCCGGTAAGTGCTAGGCGGAGTGGATGGATAAAAACGCTCGCGCTCAGATTTTTTTCTTGCGCATAGGTACGTACCGTTTGTTCAATGGCTCCTGCGGAGAAAGGGATAATCCCATCAAATCGTTGAACAAGATCATTAAGATACCCAGTTGTCTCTGGTTTCCAGCACTTAGCGCGCGCCTTCTCATCATAATTTGTTGGTGCAACAAAAAAGAACTGCCCATTGATTAAAAATTCAGGAATAACGGTAACGCGTTCTTTAAGAAGATCGATGACAGATCCAAGATAGGCCTCTGAGTGATTATCCCACCCTTTTTCTTTGAGGAGCGGTTTGAGCTCTTTAAGAATGCGTTCGTGGGATGCGTGATGCATGTATTGTTGGTTGTACCATTGTAGCTTTTCAAGATTAAAAATGGCGCCTGATTTGCCAATGCGCTCGAGTGAAAATTCTTTAATTAATTCATCAAGCGAAAATATCTCACGGGTATCACCTGGGTTCCAGCCCAAAAATGCAATAAAGTTAACCAAAGATTCCGCAAGATATCCCTTTGCGCGATAATCTTCGACTGCGACGTCACCTTGTCGTTTGCTCAATTTACTCTTGTCAGCATTGAGGAGGAGGGGAAGATGGGCAAAAGCTGGCGCCTGCCAACCAAAGTATTGATACAACAAAATATGTTTAGGTGTGCTGGGAAGCCATTCTTCACCACGAATAACATGGCTAATCTGCATAAAATGGTCGTCAACAACGACGGCAAGATGATACGTTGGAAATCCATCAGATTTAATTAAAACCTGATCATCGATGTTATTGTAATTAATAGCAACAGTGCCACGGATAATATCAGAAAATACGCATTCACCTTCGAGCGGCACCTTCATACGAATGACATGCGGCTCTTTGTTGGCGAGCTTTTCAGCAACAACTTCAGGCGCTAGATCACGACAATGACGGTCGTAGCAGGGTGGACGTTTTTGTGCCATTTGAATGGCGCGTATTTTGTCTAATCGTTCCGAAGAGCAGAAACAGTAATAGGCATGTCCTTTTTCAATAAGCTCTTTGGCATGTTTGTGATAAATTTCAAGCCGTTCTGATTGAATATAAGGTCCGTAGTTACCGCCTTTGCCCGGTCCTTCATCGAAGGTTATTCCAGCCCAGGCAAGTGTGTTGATGATATTGTCAACAGCCCCTGGAACCGTACGTGCTTGATCAGTATCTTCGATGCGAAGTAAAAAACTACCATTGTTTTTTTTTGCATACAAAAAACTATACAGTGCGGTACGCAAACCACCGACATGAAGATACCCTGTAGGGCTTGGCGCAAAGCGTGTTCTAACGTTCATATTAATTTACCGTCTCTTTATTAGTTGGTTTCCAGTTTTTAAGAATTTCTTCAAATAAAATTTCAGTTGCATTTTGAACTTCGTTATTGGTTGGGGCAAGTTGTGGCGTGCTTGGTGAACCTAAACGAGCTCGTGTTTGCTGCATACTTGACCATACGGTTTTGAAATCAAGATTGTTCATATCGACTTTTCTGAGTGCAGGTACGACATTATCTTTGGTTTCTTGACTGACGGTTACCGTTTCAAGTTGCTTAATAAGATTTTTTTCTAAGTAATCAAGAAAATCGGTGAGAGTTGCATATAAAAAATCTGTCGATTGGGTTTCTGCCTCGTCAATAGTTGCAAGTTCTTCGATAAATCCCTTTTTAATTGCCTGCTTGACCAGCGCATTAAGTTGGGATCGTTGGTGAGTAAGCATCCAGTTGATAAGATATACCAACTCGAGTGAGAGGGAAATCTGTGTTGTCATAAGGCATCCTTTGCATTGTGTGGTTCAAGTATAAAGCCTTTTTGGCCTTTTAGGAAACCCGACACCTATTAGTGTCCTCTTGACGATCTCTGTCTAGTGTGATGCACTGAGAACGTCTTTTATAGTTGTCAATTAATTACAAAGGGATAAGGTATGCGTAGATGGTGTATGGTGGGGTGGGTGATTGTAGCGGTTTCCGGTGTTAAGGCGGTAACAATGCGTGAGGGAGCTACACTCTTTGAACCCTGGTTAGATTCATCAAGTAGGTGCTTTCATAACGAATTTCTCGATATGGTTCCGCCCGTGACCTGTGTTAACGATGATTTTGTTACGCGTTTACAGACAAGAATTCCTGGTGATATTCAGGCTGAAGATCCTCTTTATGTGTTATGCCAGCATGGAACTCTCGGGGAAATCAAAGATCGTCTCACTCAAGTGTATACAGGCTTTTTGTCAGCTGAGAAGATACCACTTTTTTTGGATGCTTTTCGTGCGAGCCAGCCATCATTAGAGCGCTTAGATAGTCAAGATAGGGGTGCTTATTTTAAAGATGTTATTCAAAAGTATCGGACTATTACCGAATTTCTTGCATATCATGAGCAGTATCGTCGGCAACGTGCCTATCTTTTGGGTATAGCGAATCGCTTTTTTGAATTCTGTTTCCAGTCTTCTGCTGGATGGGCACAGCTCAAAAATATGCTTGCCAAAGATGCCGAACATCCGCTTGTCCGTCTTTTATATGCCACGATGTGGCATGAACTTGCAGGGGTTGGGTGGAAAGAATGGCAGCGTTGCTGTTATGACCAGTTACGTGTGCAGGCAAAACAAGGCAAGGAAGTTGTCTATATTGCCGGTGGCTGTGACATTTACGGGATGCTCAAACACGGTATTTATAATGTTCATATTATCGATCCTATATTCCCTACTCAAGAGCGTTATTATATTCCATCGTGGGAATTTTTTGTAAAAGGGGATGTAGGTGACGCGGTGACCTTTAACTTTGGACAGCGAATACTGACCATGAAACGAGCGCATTATGATGCACAAAATACAATCACTACCTGGTTTGTGCATGATCAACGTGATCATATGCTTGGTCGTATTATTTTTGAACGTCGATTTTGTCGGCAGGAAGATTTTGTAGTGAATGATCGACGTTGCATGTTGATGTCATTTAATGAATTATATTTTTTGACGTGCACAAGTTCTGATGGCTGGTGGCATATTGATCCGAGTTTGTTTCCTGATGATTTTTGTATATATGTTAAACAACTGCGTGCGCCGGTGAATAAGACAACACTGTGCCGAATGAAAGAAGCGGATGATTCGGGCTTTCAATTTATTAAACTTGGTACCTGTGTGACGTAAGAAATTAATTTTTCCAAGAATTAAGAAATGTACGAATTCCATCATAAATACCAGAAGCGATTGTTGCTCGATAGGTTGTTTTTGCCAACTTGCTTGCCTCATCTCGATTGGTAATGAATCCAACTTCAACAAGCGCTGCAGGAACTTCAGCGCGCAAAAGAACACGAAACTTTTCTTGCTTAACTCCACGATCATTGGTTGCAACCCCTTTGGATGCAAGCGTAGTAATGAGTTGCTGCTGAATTGATTGAGCAAGGAGCTTTGAATGATCCATGTTGTGTTTAATATGCTCATCAATGGTGTGAATCACCTGGGTATCTTTGGGCATGTTAACAAATAGATATCCAGCTCTTCCATTGCGATGCATGAGTTCTTGTCCCGTTAAATAGAATGTTTCTACTCCCCACGTAGTATCCTGATTATTTTGTGATGCATTAACATGAATTGAAACGAAAAGATCGGTTCCCAATTGCTGCGCAAGTTGTGAACGTTCGATAAGTGAGAGTTCTTTGTCTTCAGTTCGCGTGAGTAATACATTGTAGTTTTCATTTTTGAGCATGCTGTATAAGCGTTGGGCAATATCAAGGGCAATGTCTTTTTCGAGTAACCCTAAATATCCGCGAGCTCCCGTATCATTTCCTCCATGGCCTGCGTCGATGGTGATGCGTGTTGTTTTTGTCGGTTGAGAAGGTGGCGGCGTTGTAGCCACCACCTTAACATCGTATTGTTGAACGTCATTTGCCGCCTGAAGAAGTACGGCATCTTTGTGGATGATTTTTTCAAGATCTTCTTTGATGAAGATATCAACAATAAGCCGATAGGGGTTATCAAGAGTGTTCCATTTAACAAGGAATTGGTTTCTTTTGCGCTCGAGCGTGCGTGTGGCAGCTTCTTGGCAATCGCGATGTGAGGCAAATTCAAGCGTAAAGATTACTGAAGGTTGATTACCTACCCGTTCTGCAATATCAATATTTTTAATTAACCCTGACTTTTTAAGGTCCTCAAGCTTTGGAATGACCGTATCAGGATTAAATGTTTTGAGTGTCATCCCCGGAAATGTTAAACAGAGATGATGTTTTTGTTTATCAATCTCGTGTTGTACCAACACAGGCCCGCTAAAATCAAACATGATTTGAGTTGAAATCTTGTTTTTAAAAACTTCAACCCAATTAAGGTGGTTAGCGTCTGGTTGTTCTGCGGCTTGCGTCGCAGATAGATAAAGTACGAATAATGAAACGAAATACAGCGCTTTTCGTCTTGGTCCCATGAGAGCCCCCCTCTCCTATTGCCCGAGTCGTCCCCTTTTCACCTTACCACAATGGTAATGATGGATGTAAGCTTCTCACTTTACTTTACGTCAGATGCTCTCTAATATTCAATATTTTACAAAATGAAATAATATTTATAGGCATTTTAATAATATTTCGTATTTGTAATATTATTACGTATAGGGTTTGGTATGATGAAAATTTTTTGCAGCATGAACCGCTAACGTGCATACTAATGAGCGACTTTTGTAGTGAAATTATAGGGAAAGTTATGATCATTGAACAAAATGTTCCTCTTGCTAACAAAAATTGGTTTATGACGGGCGGTGCTGCTCGTTATTGGTGTGAGCCACAGACTGAACAAGAATTTGTCGAAGCGCTTGATTATGCACGGAACCACAACCTTGATATTTTTGTACTTGGGGCTGGGGCAAACATTTTGATTAGTGATGAAGGCTTTGATGGCCTTGTTATTCGACCATCGCTTACCGAAATTTCTTTTGATCAATCAGCTGGTTTGGTAACCGCTGGTGCAGGCGTGCATATCCAGCATCTTATTGATACATGTCTTGACCACCACCTAATTGGGCTTGAAGAATTTAGCGGCATCCCTGGAACGGTTGGTGGCTCCGTTTTTATTAACATTCACTATTTTCAATTTTTATTGAATCAGTTTTTACATCATGCTCGTGTAATTAATCGTGCAACGGGTCATGTTCAGGAAGTTGATGCAACGTGGTTTGAATTTGGTTACGATCATTCAAAGCTTTTTGATCGTCAACATTATGTGATAAACGCAACCTTCAAGGTGACCCTGGTTGACGCGCTTAAAGCAGCATATGCACGAGGTAGACGTGATGAAATTGTTCGCCATCGTCGTCAACGTTATCCCAACTCAAATACCTGCGGTAGCTTTTTTAGAAATTTTTTACCTGAAGAATTGCCGTTTGAAGTTAATGGCAAAAAAATGCCATTTATTGCCTACTATCTTGATAAAATTGGTATCAAAGGTGTTCTTCGTGTTGGTAATGCTGTTGTATCATACCAGCATGCAAATATGCTCGTGACACAACCAGGCGCCACGTCGCAGGAGGTCATTGAACTTGCGCGTACTATGCAGCGTATGGTGCGTGAACAGTTTGGCATTGTGCCACAGGTTGAATGCCAATTGGTGGGATTTAAAGAAGATCCGTTTAATAATTTGAGTTAATCCAAGGAGTAATTCGTATGAATATGTATGATTCTACGCAGTCATCTTCAAGGGGGTTTAGTTTTAGTAGCTTTATGAGCAGCGTATATGCATGGATGAGTGGCGCTTTGATGCTGACTGCTGGCGCTGCATATGGCGTTTATAGCTATGAACCGTTGTTCAATTTTATTATGCAAAAATATGTGTTCATGGGCATCATTATTGTTGATATTATTTTGCCAACGGCATTGATAGTGTTTATTGAAAAAATAAGCTTTAAAAGTGCTTTTGCCCTTTACGTAGCATATTCGTTGCTTACGGGGGTAACATTGTCAGTCATTTTTGCAGCATTTGAATTGCCATCCATCGTATCGATTTTATTAGTAACGGTGGCAATGTTTATTGCAATGGCGCTCTATGGTTACTTCACCAAAGCTGATCTGACCGGTATTGGTAATGTTCTTGTTATGGGCTTATTCGGCATTGTTATTGCAGGGTTTATTAACCTGTTTTTTCATAATACGATGGTCGATTTTATATGCTCAGCGCTTGGCGTCATTATTTTTACTGGCCTGATTGCCTATGACACACAAAAACTCAAAGATCTTGGCCAGAGTTATGTGGAATTAGGACAGCCTCTGAGTAAAATTGCTTTAATAGGTGCGCTGACCTTGTATCTTGATTTTGTGAACTTGTTCTTGAATCTTTTGAACTTATTTGGCAAAAGAAAAAAATAATTTTGATTACAAGGTTCTGAAAGTAACAAAGAAGCCGTAGTAATTTTTACTGCGGCTTCTTTTGATTTATAGCTCATCATTCAAAATTTGTTCTCGTACGCGATTCATCCACTGCACCATAAAGTGTACATTGTGGATTGATGCCAACATAAATGCAGTGAGCTCTTTAGCTTTGAATAGATGACATAGGTATGCAAGTGTGTACTTCTGACACGTTGGGCAGGTGCAGTCATCCTCAATCGGTCTGAAGTGTGTTGCATTTCCACTACGCAGAGCGCGAATCATGCCATTCTTGGTGAACAGAAGGCCATGCCGTGCCGCTTTGGTTGGATGCGAGCTATCAAACGTATCAATACCCTGTTTTATGCATTCTTCCATCGAGAGGCGATCACCAATGCCAAGCAGATGATTTGGTTTATCGATAGGAAGATGCGGCATGACAAATTTAAGAAGCTCAAACATATCTTGACGTGTTTTGCCCAGACTACCGCCAATGGCAAAGCCATCAAAGGGGAGCGATGTTAAATAGTTACAACTTTTTTTACGTAAGTCATAATCAAGCCCGCCATGAATAACTGCATACAGTGCTTGATTGTTTGGATTTTTATGATGTTCATCAAGTGAACGTTTTTCCCAGCGATGAGTACGTTCAACGCTACGTATCAGTTTTTGAGGCGTCGTGTGATAAGGCGGTAATTCGTCGAAGCTGATCATAATATCAGCGCCGATTTCTTTTTGCGCTTGAATGGACCGCTCTGGGGTGAGCACAATGCGCGTGCCATCGCGATATGATCTAAATACGGCTCCATCTTCATCAATTTTTATAATGCTATTTTCAGGCCGTTTAGTACCGCGGCTTTTAAGCTCGTCGTGCACACTGCCATATTTTAGGCTGAAAATTTGAAAGCCTCCTGAGTCAGTAATAATCGGCATGGAGCGGTGCATGAAGGTGTGGATGCCTCCGGCCTGTTTGACGATCTCGGATCCTGGTTGCACGAGCAAGTGGTAGGTATTGCAAAAAATAAGTTGCACGCCTAGTTGCTCAATCATTGAACTTTCAAGAGCTTTAATAACCCCATTAGTGCCAACAGCAACAAAATGAGGCGTGTTGATAATGCCATGAGGCGTATGAATACGGCCTACACGAGCTCGAGAATGTTTTGACGTGTGAAGAAGTTCAAATTTAAATGATGAAGTCACGAGTGATTACCTGACGAAGTGAGCAAGCGTCGCATAAGCGCAATACACGGTGTAGCGCAGGCGAGCGCGATAAGTTTAATACTATAGCTAACTAGAATTATGTGGCCAATGGCATGAACCATGCCGTAAAGTGCAAGAAAACTAAATAGTAGTGTGTCGATAAGTTGTGCTCCTGCAACACTGATTAATGTGCGTACGGTAAAATATTTGCCGTGCGTGAATGATGTGCAGATACGTGTGAGGAAAAGGAGCGATGCTTGCGAAAGCATATATGCCGTAGCCGAAGCAGCAATAATCCTGAATGTTGGTGCAAGCAGAAGCGCAAAATGTGCTTGCGTTACATCAAATATATTGGGGGCGTACCAGATATGAAATTGCGCCATAACAAGATAAAAAAAGAGCAATGCAAAGTTGATAATAATAGTTTTACGCGCTGCTGCTTGACCAAAAAATTCCTGAATTAAGGTAAGCCCTATAAGGCCTGCCAAGGCAAAAACATCAGTGCTTACGACATTGAATCCAAAAAGAGTGATTTGCTTAATAACAAAGAGATTAGCAAGAATACTACAGAGGCAGATGAGTGCTATCAATGTTTCTTTGCCATACCAGCAAGCTCCGGCAAGCGCAGCCATAATGATGGTTGCATGGAAGGCGAAAATAAGTTCATTATAAATCATAGAAAAATTCGCTTTCTAATGATTGGTGGCTGTTTTGTGTAGTATGACATATTTTTATCTCTGCCTCAAACGTTAAGAAGTGTTTAACAGACGATATGGATAAGGTATAATCAGGGCTTAACTGGGTGAAAATTAATGAATAAACAAGGTAATTTTTTATCACGTATTTACGCAGACAAGCGTTGGTGCACTATCTCCAACATAATGACCGTTATACGTATAGCGTTGACGCCGCTTGTTGTTGCATGTATCACCTATCAGCAATGGATGGCTGCTTGGCTGACGTTTGCAATAGCCGCAGGATCAGACCTTCTTGATGGATATCTTGCACGCGTACGTAACGAACAAACGAACTTGGGAACGCTCCTTGACCCTCTTGCTGATAAATTTCTTTTAGTAATGTCTTTTGGCGCCTTGGCATTTGTGCATTCCATACCTCTTGCTATTCCACAATGGTTTTTTCTTATAGTGCTAGGGCGAGAGTTGTTGATGTTGTGTGGGGCGATTATTTTACTCGTGTTTTATAGAGGAGCTCGAGTTCGTCCGCTTATTTGGGGAAAATTGACGACCTTGCTGCAAGTTTTGTTTTTACTGTGGATTTTTGTATGTTATTTTGCCGGTTGGGAACCGCGTAGAACGTATCGTATGTTACTTGTGGCACTTGCCATTTTTTCACTTATCTCTTTATGGAAATACATACGTTATGCTCTTCATGAAATTCGGAGCGCTCAATGATACCTACACATGTCATAATGCTGGTGAGCGGACTAACGCTTATCTCCTGTGCCTACGCGCAGCAACCTGTTGATGAATTTGTTATTCCAAAACAAGAGCATCGCAAAAAACTTTCATGCGATACACTTAAAGAAAAAATTGGCGATACGACCAAAGAGTTGTTTGATAGTACGACATTATTGGGTCATACCATGGGTGATATTGAGCTTGCTCTTTCACGTACACAATGTACCTGCATTACTAAGCAGGCGTGTACTCATGAACATTTAAAAAAAGTGGTGAGTGCTTGTGCTGCGTGTAATCAGTCATGTGGGAAGATTCACAAAGAGTTGGCATTGCTCCAAAAGAGATGTTCGACGATTGGTGAAAAATTAATGGATAACGAGCGTCCATTCAAACATGCATCGCGTGCAAATCTTGAAACATCATTGTCGCTTCTTTCAATGATTCATCAGCGATTGCAACAAGGAATTGAAAAATTGCGTGGAGCTTTGTCGCATATGACGCTTAGTGAACGTAAGGTTCACGAAGCGGTTAATAGCGTCGCTCAGGAGCTTCAATTGCAAGAGCGTATGATGCAAGGGGCATCATCGGCATTATGTTCAGATCAATGTCTTAAAAATACATGAACAAGATTTTTATTGTTGCAGGCGAAGTTTCGGGTGATCGCCTTGCGGCATGGTATGTAAAGCGTCTACGTGTTCACAAAAAAAATATCTATATCGAAGCTGTTGGTGGGGCGTCATTACAAGCAGAAGGTGTTAAACTTTTTGAACATCTTACCTCACTCAATGTTGTCGGTGTGGTAGAAATTATACGTCATTTGCCATCAATCATGCGTTTTATGCGTCGCTTAGGTGATTATATAATTGCGCAAGATTTTGATACGGTAATGGTTGTTGATTTTCCAGGCTTTAATTTACGGCTTATCAAGCAGCTTAAGCAGCGTAAACCCTCGCTCAAAATTATTTATCTTTCGCCACCGCAATTGTGGTGTTGGGGGGCATGGCGTGTGCGAACACTCAAAAAATATACAGATCAGGTTATTGTGCTGTATCCCTTTGAGGTTGAATGGTACCGTAAACGTGGTTTAGCTGTTACGTGGCAGGGGTCTCCCGTGTATGAAATGCTTGAGCCCTATCGCAAACAAAGTGTTGAAAAAAAAACATGCATAGCACTTATTCCTGGATCACGTAATTCAGAAATTATCACGATGTTGCCACTTTTCTTGCAATCGGCTGCATTGCTTCTTGAGCGTCATCCTGAGCTTACGTTTGTTATACCTGTTGCTCCGTCAATGGATCGTGAGGTTCTTAAAAGATGTGCAGAACAACATAATCTTATGTCGGTGTGGGAAAAGGTTATGTATGTCAGTGACGAGCATGAGAAATTTATGCGACTTGCGAATTGTAGTTGTGCATTGAGTAAGCCGGGAACGGTGACGCTTGAACTTGCACTTCTACGGGTTCCAACAGTTATTGCTTTTAAGGTTTCATGGCTGACGTATCTGCTTGCGCGCCTATTTGTGCGCGTTAAGGTGATGGGATTGCCGAATTTATTGCTTGATGCTATGGTGGCGCCCGAAGTTATTCAGTTCAAGTGTCGCCCAGATGTGCTTGCGCAGGAAATTGAAAAAGTATATTCAGATTTTGTTACGGATGCCCAGGCGTATCGTCAACGCATGAATTATTTAGAAATGCTTGCACGTAAGCTTTCATCTTGAGGATAAGACTATGAAAATTCATTGTGTGGTGTTGTTTGCAGCTTTGATAATTGGCTTGTTTGCTGGCATACATGCGCAGCCAACGGTATCCCAAGACGAAGAGGCTTCAGCCGAATTCAAAGCATTGATATGCGCCCTTCAGCAAGAATATTTGCAGGAGCAGAGGAATAAACAGCGTAAACCATTTATAGTAGTTGCAGCTTCAGCAGGGGCTCTTGCCGTTGTATCAGTAATGTATTGGTTGAAAAAAAGTCATGCGCATAAAGATAATGATTTTTTAGGTTCTCGCGATGAAAGAAATGAGCTTCATTTAGATATACCCGAAAGATCAATTTCTGATGAATAAGATTCCCCAATTACCTATCCAATTTGCTTAAATAAAGTTGGCGTGTAGACTGAGCCACCGTACAGAAATCATAATCAAAGGATTATTATGGCAAGTTATAATCGCGTTATCATGATGGGTAATCTTACCCGTGATCCAGAGCTCAAACAGCTTAATTCAGGGCAATCAGTCTGCCGTCTTGGCCTTGCGTCAAACCGTCAGTTTAAAAACAAAACCGGTGCTATGGTGCAAGAAGTATGCTTTATCGATATCGATGTGTGGGGTCCTCAGGCCGATAGCTGTCGCCAATATTTGACTAAAGGGCGTGCTGTTTTGGTTGAAGGGCGTTTGAAATTGGATTCATGGCAAGAAGATGATGGCACCAAACGAAGCAAACATTCTATTGTTGCTGATCGTGTAACATTTTTGCCTACTGCAGTTGCACAGGCGGATGATAGTGCAAGTGAACAATCTGAAGAATTTGCTCCAGCAACTAAATCAGAAGATGCTAAGCCTGCGCGTGCCAAAAGGGCACCCGTGAAACCAAGCATTCCAGGTGGAGAAGCCGTTGCTCCTCGTGGTGAAGTTGTACTTAAGGACGAAGCGCCTTTTGAGGATGATTTGCCGTTCTAGGTGCATTGATCTGTTCAATAAGTGATGAGAGCTGGTAGCCGTATTTGTCTGCCAGCTCTTTTTCTTGCGCTAAAATTTTAGCAAGTGGTAAAACAACCTTGGTGCCATAGCGTGTTTCGATCAGGATATAACCGGTTGATGCGCCTTTACAGATGGCATTACGGAGTTCTTCCAATGTACGAACTTTTATGGTGTTGACCTTTTCAATGATGCAGTCAAAGGGACCGAACATAGAACTTTTGCCCAGTTCAGTTTCGGGGAACACATGGGTAATGATGACATGTGGTCTACTTGCTGCATCGCTTACGGCAAATTTGAGTTGCTCTGCCCAGTGTGTCTGCGTTTTATCTTCTGAGCTTGGTATTAAAGTGAATAACCCATACATTGATGACAAAAATTGTGCAATATGGTTCTTCGTCATTTCCATAAATACCATACCGCCAAAGACATCGTAAGGTGGTTTTTCTTCAAAAGGAAGATGGTAACTTCTTACTGACGTTTCAGTAGGCGTACATTTTTCTACAGAACAATTAAAAATTTTTTCTTTGCGACGTACGGTAAATTCAACACGGTCACCATTTCTGATGCGCGCTAAAAGATCAGTGAATGAGATGCGATAGTCGGTCCAAGGGACAGTGATATTGCCAAAACGGTTTACCTTGAAACCATTAACCTTGATGATGATATCACCTGTCTTAATACCGGCTTTTTCAGCAAGTGAGCCTGGTTGTACGTCTGAAACATAGATTCCCGACCCATCTTTGCTTCCAACGTACATGAGGGTTTCAGCGGTTGTTGGTGCAAAATGAAGCCCCCAATATGATGAGCGAAGAATGATGCCATCTTTAAGTTCTTGAGCAATAGTTTTGAGGCGATTAACGGGAATCACATGGCCAATATTTTCAACTGCGCGACCATTGTTTTCAGCTACTGCGACAGCAAAACCAATAACTTCGCCGTTGTTATTAAGAACAGGCCCCCCAGAATTACCTGGATAGGTTGAGGCGTCAATGGTAAAACATTCTCCGCCTACTGCTGATTGTGTCTGGCCTGAAATCGTACCGAGCGAAAGTTTAATCTCTTCATCGCCAAGCGGATAGCCGATGAGCATAATTTCATTGCCTTGTTTCATGCGATCAGAGTCACCCAATGTCAGAAATTCGAGCTGCTTAATTGAAAGCATGGTGGTAAGTTTTTGAAAATCTTCTGACTTAATACGTAGATGAGCAAGGTCGCATGATGGACTTGCACCTAAAAAATCAACTGCAAATTTTTCTTCCAAAAGAGGGTGTTGAATGTAAATGACGTCAGCTTCGTCAATGACATGAAAGTTTGTGTAAATATCGCCTTGAGGGCTTACAATAACGCCCCCGCCTCGGTGTTCAAATCTATCACCAGCTTGGAAGGGGACCTCCCAGTTAAAGTGGGTACCCAATGCGAAAATTTGAACAACGCTGTTTTTGGTATGTTCAAAGATATTGTCCCACGATTGGGGTTGTGACGATTGCGGCGCAAGCGATGCATATGATGATGTAAGCAACAGTGCTACCCAGAGCAATGATGTATGTATAATGTTTTTGATACGAAGCATTTTATCGATCCTCCCACAAATTAACGACAGAAAATGTTAGTATACCAGCGTTTTTACGCGATACAAATGCATAGGGTGCATTTGGTATACTCAAATATTCAGATGGACAATAAAAAAGGAGATTTTATGCCAGTCCGTACGTCATCCTACAAAATCAATAAGCTTTTTCTTGATCGTTGGTCACCACGTGCAATGTCAGGTGAGGCAATATCTGACGAGCAACTGATGACTCTTTTTGAGGCGGCCCGTTGGGCCCCGTCTTCCTACAACAATCAGCCTTGGCGCTTTGTTTATGCGACCAAAAATTCGCCGTATTGGCCGTCGTTTTTTGACCTTATGGTTCCCTTTAACCAGTCATGGACTAACAATGCGGCAGCATTGGTGGTTATACTTTCACGTAGGAAGTTTGAATATAATAACGAGCCCTCCCGAACGCATTCATTTGATACCGGTTCAGCGTGGATGAGTTTGGCCCTCCAGGGTTCCTTAATGGGGCTTGTGGTACATGGAATGGAGGGGTTTGATTATGACAAAGCGCATAAGCTCGTACAAGCATCTGACGATTATGTGGTTGAGGCAATGTGCGCTCTTGGCAAGCCCGGTCGTGTACAGGATCTATTGCCTGAATTGCAGAAAAAAGAAGAAATTTCTGACCGTCGACCGCTTGCAGAGATTGCGTTTGCAGGGGTGCTTAAGACGAAATAATTACGCCGCTCGCTGTTCCGCACGGATTACCGGGCGGCTTAGTTTTTGGGCCGCAAACCGAATTCCATACCAAACGCAGGTACTTAATCCCGCAATCATGAAACGTTCAAATGCCACCACTGGTACAAGGGCAGACCATTGTGATGCGGTGAGCGATCCGGTTATAAGCCACATTGTTCCCCCTAGTGCGTGTGCGACAAACGTGCTTTGAAGCGCGCGCATAAAAACATGTTCTAGAGAGCTCAGCCAAATTGCTACGGGAATGAGCCAGTAAAGTGCATAGTACCATGCTTGGCTTCCAATAGGATGTGTCATAAAGATTGTCATGCAAATAAGCGGAAGCAGGCAATGAAGTATAAAATTCATTATGCGATGAGATCTTTGAGATGATGATGAGCATGCCCACGAAAGTGTTGCTGCAAGTGAGGGAAGCCCAAAGGTCAAGGGCAATCCGGTAAAGAGTGCGCATACTGTTCCGATTGCGCCCGCAACTATACCGGCGCTTGTCAAACTCATCATGCTTCCCATGAGTGGAAGGGTGACGGTAATTCCTGAAAGCCCAACGGCATATGAGCCAAGTGCAAGAGAGAGTTTGACACATTTGCTCAAAAGAACCGTGGCGAACCATACAACAAATTGCAATACGCGTGTTTTTTCCATGACAACTTCCTCAAATCTCGGTATCTTTCCGACGTGATTTTTTTTAAACTCCACCTAGTTTGTAAGGTGTCGAATAAAAATGCAAGAACGGGGTGCCTCATGGAACTACAAAGTAATTTTTCTGCAAAGTCATCAACGTTAATGAATCAACCGCGAAAATTTTTTTTGGAAGATGGTATTGGTTTTGTTGAACTTCTCGAATGGTTTGGAAGCGATTTAACGGTGGCAAATGCTGCACGTGTCTCAATGAACAAAGAATCTGCATTCCAGAATATTACCGATGCCGAGGGGAAGGTGCATCAAGTTTTATCTGAACGAGATAAACAACTGATTGAATATTTGGCGCACCATCGTCATGTGACACCATTTTTTCATCCGCAACTGCGCTTTAGAATTAAGATGCCTATTTTTGTTGTACGCGAATGGTATCGTCATACTGTTGGTTTTGCACGTAATGAAGTTTCACGTCGTTATGTGACCGATGCGCCTCAGTGTTTTGTTCCTGGCGTTGTGCGTCAGCGTGACAAAAATATCAAACAAGGTTCAAAAGATGCTGCAGTCGACAACAATGATTCAGTTATTACGCAGATGCGTTCAGCAGTTGAACAGTCCTGTGCACTTTATAATCAACTTTTAGAACAGGGAGTATGTCCTGAACAAGCGCGTATGATTTTACCGCAATCGATGTATACCGAATTTATTGAAACTGCAAGTTTGGCCGGGTATGCACGCCTTGCTATTTTACGTCTTGACGGAGCTGCGCAACGAGAAATCCGTACCTATGCTAGTTTTATTGCCGCTTGCACAGAGCCGATTTTTCCAGTCTCGTGGAAAGCATTAATGGATACCGGAAGTAACTTGTTGTTATAAAAGATACTATTTCTCAGAGCTTTAAATGGCCGTTCATCTAACAGTTAATGTCGATGGGCAGCCATTTTTTATTAGAATCTATGTTTACCGATTTTATGAAAATCATAGGGTATATACCATGATTTTCACAGTGTATATACTAAGATTTTCATAAAAGAGTACTTCAAAGCCTCAACTCAGTCGGATATCCGCACGCATACATGAGTTCATATTTGGCAGTTTCTACAGTAATCGCAGCAGAATACCACAAAAGCTTAGCCTGTTCCCACGCTGTTTTGACAGTATCAAAGTCAGTTTGCGCAAGTTGGCCAATTTCAAGTTCTTGTTTGCGTAATTTGAAATCATTATGAGCGCGAATGTAATTAAGCTTTTGTGCTTGAAGGCGTATGAGCGATTTTGAAAGCGCGAAATATTTTTCTTGAACTTCCTCTTTGATGTTAAACGTAACCTGTTCTTTCAGGAGCGTCTCTTTGATCTTATTCGCATAGGCTTGACGCTCTTGATACTGCTTAACGACGCCGTCAAAAACAAGCCATGATGCATTTACCCCAAACCAGTAATAACCACGCGTGGTGTGTTGAGCTTGATCAGGATAAACCAGCGTTTGGAATCCACTTTCTGCCTGTGCTGAAAAAGTTGGTAAACGATCACCTTGAGCAAGTCGTACATTCCAGCGTTCGATATCGATTTTGCGCAAAGCTTCTTTTATTTCAGGACGGTTGCTTAGTGCATCATCGTAATATGATTGTAATGATTTAAGATGAACTCTTTTGAAGGGTTTCCATATAAGTTTTGTGGCAGCGCCCTTGATGGGATGTTGATTGGCAAGGACAAGTGGTTGCCCCATAAAAAATTCAAGCCGTTTATAGGCTGAGTAAAGCGAATCACGATATTGTCCAATATCTGAGACACTTACGCCATATTCTTCAACATTTTTAAGCCAAACGCTTTTATCGAGCAGATTAAGATCATTTTGATGCCCAGCTTTATCAAACGTTGATCGTGACGATTCTTCTAATGCGGCAATAGTTTTAGATTGCTCTTGAAGTAGCCATGATTGCAGAAACGTGCGTTCTACTTCAAGTCTAATATTGTTCGAGAGTGATTGTTCTTCGAGCGCACTAATTTCGGTATATTTTTTTGCGCGTTTATACCGTTGAAGTGGGCCTGCAAAAGAATAAATTAATTGATTTGCTTTCAGAAGTGTCGTGTTGGCAGGATCGTTTTGTTGCGTTTCTTGCCATAGCGTACTATCCAAAGAAATGGTTGGGTAATAGCCAGCTATTTCTGAATTTGCTCCTTCTTTACTTGCTTGCGTGGCAAATGAAGATGCTTCAAGATCAGGACGATGTTTAAGTGCACGGTCAACTGCTTGATCAATGGTGAGCTCGGCAAGTTGAGATTCCTGTTGAGGCGCAATGTTTTGAGGATGTGGTGCAGCTGAAATAGATGAGATCAGCAATATCCCTAAAAACAAAGAGTGAAATATTTTTTGTTTCATAAACTCCCCTTTAATCCAAGAATTTTTCGTAGAGCATTGTTTACTGTAGCAGCATCGAGTTGTTCCATGCAATCGTATAGAACAGAACCATGCTTTTTATGCGCATGTTGTTTGCGTGCAATGTGAGGACAGGTAACTTGAATGGCGTTTTGTTGATTCCTGTGGCTCAAAAATGGACCATGCTTTTCAACGGTGGTAGGGCCAAAAATACCCAGTGATGGTATACCGAGAAAATCGGTCAGATGCAAAACGCCGGTATCTGGAGCAATAACGAGCGCTGATTTTTTAATCAGATGTGCTATCGAAATAAGATCAAATGGTGGAAGAATATGAATAGGTAAACCTTGGCTTTGTATTATATACGCAAGATCTGCTGCCTGCTTGCCCAGGGTGCTACCACCAAGAATGAAAGAATGAGGATTATAATGAGAGGTGATCAATTTGATAAGTTCTTGCCAACGATGCAAGGGCCAATGTTTTGATGGCCAGGTGGTGTTGGGAAAAAGTAATACATACGACGTGATGTTACGATCATGCAGCCATCGATCAACCAGGTTTTGTTTTGCGGGTGGAGTTTCAAGGAAAAAATCTTTTTTAAGTTCTTGAATGGTGGGGCATTCTGTGTGGCTGCCGCATGTTGCGAGTACGTCAGAGGCAAGCGCCAAATTTTTTTGAATAATATTACGATATAGAGGGGTTGTGTGATGACGCGTGAACAGGGCGCTTAAATGATCACGCGTATGATGTCGATCAAAACCAAAGGTTTGGCCCTGTAACCAAAAATGAATGCATGCTGTTTTAAAAAGTCCTTGAAAATCTATGATGATGTCCCACTTATGCGCCCTAACTGTTTTTATTGTCTTATAGGTTGTGCGCCAATTACTTGGTGATAAAAAGTGGTCAGGCAAAACCCATACGTTATCCAAAAAAGGTTGACTAACTAAAAGAGAGGCAGCTTTTTCTTGTACGATCCAGCTTATGTGAGCGTTGGGATAGCAGCGTTTGATTAAAAAAAGAGCAGGAAGCGTATGAATGACGTCGCCAATGGCTGAAACGCGAACAATTAATATTTTCATGAGTGCAGGCCACGCAAAAAGACGGTAAAATAATTAAACTCTATGAAACAATGAAAGACTAGGGTTATTTTGTACCACAGTAAATGTGTTTTGTCACAGGAGTAGGAAGATTATGGTGGAGTTTATAACGACGAAAATGAAGATACTTATAGTAACACTTATCGTTATTGGAGCAGGCGTTGTAGCCTGCGTTGCGTTGGCGCGTTTTCTTGCACGAACCAAGCCTTTGCTGCCGCCGCGTTCGCCTTTTACGCTCAATATTCCGACTGAGGATATTTATCACGAGACGCTTGCAAATGGGATGCAGGTGCTTATCTTTCGTAATACATCGCAGCCAAAGGTTCTTTTGCAGATAGCATATGATGTTGGATCATATGTTGAAAATTCTGGTGAATATGGGCTTGCACATATGCTTGAGCATATGATTTTTAAAGGAACAGCAACGCTTTCAGAGTCGGATATCATGAGTATTGCGCATAAATATGGAGCAAGCTTTAATGCCTTTACGGCATATGATGTGACAAGTTATCATTTCGAGACTAATGCTAATAACTGGAAACCATTTGTACCAATTCTTGCCGATTGCATGCAAAATGCACGATTCGATGCTCAACATTTGGCGTCTGAGGTTAAGACGGTTATTCAAGAGCTCAAGATGCGGAAGGATAATTATTGGAGCTCAATGTTTGATAAAGCTTGCCAGCTGAGCTTCCCTTCCAATCATCCCTATCACACGCCGATTATTGGATTCAAAGAAGATTTACTTAATCTGAATGCTGATAACCTTAAACGTTTTTATAAAAAGTATTATCGCCCTGATCGCGCTACGCTTTTTGTTGTTGGCGATGTTGCAGTTGATGATGTAATGCCACTTGTTAAAAAATACTTTGAGCCAATTAAAGCTGAGCACGATTCGGTGGTCAAAGAATTTCCTACCGTAGTTCCTGAATTGGCGACGCAGCATACGCGTTACTTTGAAGATGTGCAAAAAGAACAGTTAGGATTTTATTGGCTTATTCCAGGATTACGTTCCCCTGATGAATTGATTCCCTCAGCTCTTGAAACCTTATTGGGTGGTGGTCAGGCGGGAAAACTGGTGCGTGTGTTGGTTGATGAACAGAAACTTGCTGCCTCTGTTATGGTAAAAGCTGCCAAATTTATGGAAGGCGGCATATTCCTTATTTTTGTTGAACCTATGCCGGGCAAAGCCGAGGCGTGTGAGCAAGCAATTCGTAAAGAATTAACCCAGCTTATTACCAACGGTGTTGATGCACTCGATCTTGAGCGAATTGCTAAACAGAAAGCGGTTGGCTTTATCCATAAAATGCAAAATTTTGGTGAATTTACGTATAGCTGGATCAAATCATATTTTACAACGCAAAATCCCCTGGATATTTTCAAGCGTACTATGCGTTATTTTGATCTAACCAATGAACACATACAGGCTTACGTTCAAAAATATCTAGATCCTTTTTTGATGAATCGTGTTGAAGTTTTACCGCTTCCTCTTGCCGAAAAAAATCGTCGTGAGGCCATCAAGCGTATGTCTGACGAGCTTGATAAAAAAATACTTGCGCGGCATGAACGTACTTCAGCCATAGAAGATGCGGTTAAGGCAAAACAACTTACAGCGCCTGCGCACCTATCCTTTATATTTCCTAAGCCTGAACGAGTTATTGATTTATCAAATGGATTACGTGTTCTATTAACACCGTTGCATCACGTGCCACTTGTCGCTATGGATTGTTATTTTAAAGAAGCCTCATTTCTTGATGACGCACGTGAGGGTATTGGTATTCATGTAATGATGGAGATGCTTATTGAGGGGAGTGAGGGCTATAGCAAGCAAGATAATGTTTGCTTTTTTGAACAATGCGGTGCGTCGTATTCTTTTGATAAAAGTGGCGCACGATTGGTAAGTCTCAGTTCAGATTTTCCTGCGCTTGCAGAACATTTCTTTTATATTTTAAATCATCCCTCATTTCCTCATGATGCGCTTGCTAAACTTAAACATATTTTTATTGATGGACTTTTACGAGCGAAAGATTCTCCGCGTGCAGTGGCGCAACGTCTTTTGAAAAATGAAATATATAAAGGACATTCATTTGCATGGACCTTTGACGATGCTTGTGCTGATGTTGAGGCATGCAGTTCATCAACGATTTCGACGTTACATAGCAAACTTGTGAATCCTGCTAATATGGTTCTTTCGGTTGTCGGTGATTTTTCTTGCGATGAAATGGAGGCACTGATAACAAATATTTTTGGTTCATGGCCATCGGGGAGCGCGCAAAAATTTAACGTGGCACCTGCTATAACATCAAAGACAGTAAATATCGATTATGAAATGCTCCGCGATCAAATCGTATTTTTGATGGGCAAAAGTTCTCCGATAACATTGTACGATCCTGATCTTATACCGCTCAAAATGCTTTCAATTTCATGCTTTAGATCACTTGGTTCACGTATTTTTAAACTTCGCGAACAGTCGGGATTATTTTATACAGCGTTTGGTGGATTTGCCGTCAATGCATCAAAAGAACATGGATTTGATTTTGTAGGAACAATTGTAAGCCCGGACAAAGTGATGACTGTTGAACAACAGATGCGTGGATTATTGGAAGATGTTGCACACAATGGATTAAAGCAACAGGAGCTTGATGATGCACAACAAATTTATCTTAAAGATCTTATTGATCTGATCGAAGATAATAGCACCATTGCGCATGTACTTGCAGCTCTTGAATCACTTAAGCTTGGCTTTGATTATTATGATAAAGTTCTTGAACGCATACAAAAGATGGAGTTAAGCGAGCTTAATGCAATTGCGGCAAAGTATGCTGCTCCTGATGGCATGATTCGCGTGCGGGTTGGGCCAAAGGTAGGGTAGCGGTAGGTCGATTGCTACTAAGCAGCATTAGTTGAAAGACAAATGATAAGTCGTACTTGTCGAGCTTGTACTGCGCTTGCAAGCGCTTGAAATACGTCATCTGCCATAATGCTTGCACGCGCACGAGGACAGGCGAAAAGGCGATTTACAATCGCAATTATTGTTGCTTCTGAGAGATTGTGATTTTCAGTAAGCCGATTAAAGGTACGCGCAAAATCAGTCGACGCAATACGTTCGACGGTACCTTCTTCAAGTAATTTACTGAGTGCCTCT
>JBAZHB010000003.1:0-65257 GCA_041652535.1 Candidatus Babeliales bacterium | reverse complement strand
GCTCTTCCGATCTCGCATTAATGACCTTCTGGTCACCTTCTTTTTGGAGACAGGCCTTCTCATAAGCATCAAACTTTTCGGCGAGTGCTTCCAGGTTGTTGTTCTGACGTTCAAGTTCTTTGAGTACGTGGTTACGCCACTCTGACCAATCTCCTTCTATCATCACACACCCCGAAATTCAACGTAAATGCTGGCGACATTTTCGTCGTCTGTAATCTTTGTGACCTTGAGCGTGTATTCTTTTATAACGCCATCGGAGTGGCGCATGTTCACGCGACAGGTAAACTCTTTCTTGTCCTCGGCTAGAAGCCTACCGACGTAATCGAATGTTTCATCGGAATCATATATTATGCGAGTGGACTGCCCTATTAAGTCCTTTGTATCATATCCAAGCATCTCTCCGACACGGATATTAGCGTCAATTATTTTACGACCCGATGTCATCAACATACCGATTGGCGCATGATCAAGAATAGCGCGAAACCTTTTATTGGCTCTCACCAATTCTCTCTCCTTACAGTTGAGTTGCTCTGTCATAGAGCGAATCTTTTCGAGAGAAGAAGTATCGCGGTTAAAAGTTTTGTTCATGGGGGAACCACCGTCGCAGTAAGACTTGGCATTATGAACATCCATATGATGTCACCCGAAGGAACAGACAGCGTAGAAGTATCCACGAATGTAACCAAGAATTCTATGATATACATTCCGACATCATTAGTTTCACCACTCTGCCAGGTGTATTTAATTTTACCAGCAGTAGCGTCAACGATACCACACGTTTCAGCATCGACGGTAGGAGATGATGCTCCATCCAATGTCATTGTAATGGTGACAGTTGCACCAGATAAATCTATTGGAGTACCATCATCGTACTGAAGAATATACTCAAACGGAAAAAGATTTCCTTGTTTCATTCTCATTTCACATCACGACCATCATCCAACGCGACGTTGGAATTTTTATGAACTGGATAAATCTGCGACTGTGTTTTCACACGTCGGACTTCTGATTGTCTTATTCGATTGACGAAGGATGATTTGATATTCTGATATATATTTACAGCCTTGTCAACCTCTCGAACTTTAGTCGAGAAGTATCTCATGATGTATGGTATTGCTGCTTCGTAAATGGCAGTTATTGTTACGGTAGTATTCATTATACGGCGAACAGTTGTATGGCGTTTAGCGTCTATTATATGTATCGTTGTATCGAAGTGACGCTTGACATATCTCGATATTGATATTGTTACTGGTTCAGATATATTGCGTTTGAAGGACAGAGTTCTAACCGTAGAAATAATAACAGGAACCTGTCGTGTGATGATCGCCTTTATTGGTGAAACAGTTTGAGTGAGATGCAGTATCTCTAATGACATTACTATGTAGAATCGCTTGTAATAGTTTGGAGTGATATGCACAATCTGTTGGTACGTACGATTCAATTCTGTGTGTCTAGCAATGCTTAATAAGATGCTGGTAGCAATAGTGCGGGTGACTTGTAGTGATTTGGATGTGGTGATTGTAAGTGTTTCTGTAAGGCTCTTATAAAGCGCTCGCACACTGGAAACTGTAATCTGTATTGGCTCATCGACGTATCGTTTGAAGGTTGTATGCTTCACATGCGTTATTGTCAATATCTCTGTCAATATAACATGGAACAATCTCTGCGCTTTGGCAAAGTTACCGAACTCATTGAAGTTACCTTGAAAAATCATAAGACCGAATTCGTCGATCTTACTTCCAATGATAACTCTACCTTTACCATCGACAGCCACGGTAACACCTCAAAGACCAATGCGAGTGAGTATTGCATCTACGATTTTTGAAACAAGTTCTTTACTCGGTTCGACTGCGGTGGTCACATCAACTCCACCCGTTAGTGCCGTGAGGACACCGAGTTGAGTTGCGATGAATACAGCGCTTATCTGGAAGCCAATCTTTATAACGTATCCCATCTCTTGACCAGCCTCATAGTATTGAGCCTCGTCGTTCCACATTGCAGGGGTACATTCAAACTTCGAGAATAACGTGGTTCCAAATCCATTACGGAATCCACGAAGGAATACATGACGCTCGCGCCAGGTTGAGAATGTTCCATCAACACCAGACCAACAGAAAAATTTCTGGAAGATGAAGTCGTTACATTCTGCGCGTTCATCGGGCGTGTCGTATGGATCGTCGGGATTTATTACCATCACATTTGTTTTCGGGATGGCTACTGGTTCCTCATACAGTGATTCATCCTCGACTAAATCACCGACTTTCATTTCTTATCAGCCTCAAATTTGCGGAGCAGTCGCATACCTTCGACGAGTTCAACCACTTCGCTGTATGGTTTGCTCGCTAGATATTCGAGGAGTTTCTCTGCAAACTTTTCTTCGATTAAAAATTGAACCATGTGGTTCACCTCATTCAGTTTCGTTAGGAAGAAGTCTGATTACGAAATCAGCGACGCTCTTTGCCTTTGCTGGATACCATTTCATCCTGTCGCTAGACTCAACAATCTTATCAATCAGACCACATTCAACGTGGACTCTGTGGATACCTGGTTTGTTGGCTCTCGCGCTATTAGGATAGTGGAACAGAGTTGTGTCGTAGATGCCAGACTTCTCGAAGTAAGGAAGGTTAGTTCCATAGTCATCTACTTTCTTACCATCGAGGGTAACGCTGAAAACAAGTTTCGAGCGACTCTCAATATCAAATTTGAAACGACCAATGATAAACCCAGACGAGCGATCAAGATCATATTTCTTAATCGTCAGGTCTATGCTTGGTTCTTCATCTTCGTCGATGGACGTTTCATTAAAATACATACCAAGACATTTAACTTCCATAAAGGTTCTCCTTAAAGAGCAAGACAGTGTTCAATCTTATACTGACTCTGATCGCCGACAACCTTCGGAGTGATGGTCACTTCAAAGCGCGCTCGTGCTTTCTCTGTCCATACGAATGTGACAGTTGCATTAGGAGCGATGTCTGCGATTGATACTTCCTCTGCACCCGCAGTCGCACCAGCATAGTTAGCGTAACTTTTAATGACGTACTGAAGCGTGTGCATATCCTCGCCACCATAGTTTCTAATGGCGATCATACCTGTTCGGAATCCGCGAGTATCAATACTTGTTGCGGTTCCTGGAGATGCAACGGATGTGAGAATCTCGGTTGCACCTTCTGAATACATACTACAAACTGGGTTTGACATAGTTTCAATCCTCAAAAGTAATGTTCTAGCAGAGTGTTATTACACCCTACTGTGGAATAACGAATGTGCCAAGTGCTTCAGCATCCATCCATTTCTTTTCTATGATGGTGCGTTCATTGGAGAGTTGAGTTTGGAAATCTCCAAGACGAATCTTTGCTTGTTCATCAAAGGCTTTGAGTTCAACATCTCGCGCTATATAAAAAGCAGATTTCATTTTCTGCTCATCTTGTTTTGCGAGGACTTCTTCCTTTTCTGCGACGAGAACTTTAATCTTGTCGGCTTCAGTCATAGCGATAAACTCATCTTTCGTGAGCGCGCTGACTGCAATCGGTTTGGCAAGGTCGCCAACTTCAATGGTTTCAGGCATTTAGTCCACCTCATAGAACATTTGGAAAATCAATAAACTGGTTTTCGTATCGGTCATCACAGCAAATCCTTCTGTTGGGTAACATCTGATATATGATACATTAACACCGATGTATGGGTATGTTACGTTCTGTGTTGCGTCAACACGTTGCCTACCGACTACTTCTGCAAAGTAAGAAGATGTCAAAGAACCACTAACATTTACTGGTAATGGTATTATTACACCAGTACAACCGTTACCGTCAGAACAAACAACTCCTATATTGACAAACACTGTGTTGCCTATTTTAGTCCAACGATAACTTTCTGAAGTAATAGTTGGTGTTGCTGTCTGCCAAGCCACAGTTGGATACCATGGTTGCCATACTCCTTCTTTGCATTTAGTTGATAAATAATTTACTTTCTGGGTTAAATCAGTGATGGTTCGTATAAGTGATTGAACTTTATACCAGAAATTATAAGTACAAAGAGATGAACCATCTTTGGTTGCTGACAATTTATGACTGTTATTCGATAACAAAATTAAATTTTTAGTGATGTTACCAAATGAAGTTGTTCCAGTACCAACACGATATGTTATTTTCAATTGTGAAACAGCAGATGAGAGTGTCATATACTCTCCATCATTTAGGATATATCCAGTTGTTGAATCCGCACTACCAGTTCCCACCTGTTGTCCATTTGTAGTTTCAGCAATAATAATATTAATTGATGGATCAGCCTCGTAAGAATTATCAATTGGTATTGCGAGAGATTTAATAAAGACTCCCGTTGAATTTGTAAATTCCAAATGAGGAACTACAATTTCATTTTTATTACAGAATTTATTTTTTCTATAATAAATACGAGTAACTGCATTTTGAGTATTTATTTCTTCTGTGAACTGGTTAATCCCAAGAGGATAAACTAATGGTATTGGAACAGATGAAATATCTAAATCTGCTTCAATTGTATTTATACCACCAGCAAGATAATCGGCGACTGCTGCTTATAGAAACGGATGAAGAAAACACTATAACCATTTGCTACATCTGACTCACAAGTAAAAAATGTTCGTCCAAGACCAACGCCAACAAGAGTTTTCATCGTTGTCCAAGTGGTGTTATCAGTTGATATTTGTATTAGTTTTTCTGCCGAAGCACTATTTGAATACAATAAAAATTTAAATTTCAAATGTTTTATAGGCAGTAAAGTATCTACTTTGAAAGTTAAGTATCTTATTACTGCATCGTTAGTTGCTAGATATTCATTTGTATCACTGGCAAGCATGGTCATATACCAACCATTTACAGCCAATACTGAATCTGTACGACCTCCTTGACTTGCTTCATACACATTGATTGCTTCAAGAGGAATACCAGTTGTTGGAACATTTTGCCAAAGATATTTTCCTTTATCGAGATCAATTACTGCATTATTGAATACTCCTTCCTCTGATGATTGTAAAGAAAGTTTCTCTCCATTACAAATGATTGTTGGGTTTTCAGTATGCTTTACAAAATTGGTTTTCAAATCATATTGAATACCATTATTTGCAACCCACGAACCAGCACCGTTTGCTGTATAATCAGTGAATGGCGCACCAGTAGTTTTATATCTTATAACGACATAGTTTGTTACACCATCTGCTGATGGTCTTTTAAATGTAACAAAATATTTCGCACCAACAGTCAAATTACATGGAAGATTTATTGTATATTCGAGGTATGAAGTTGTTAATGTCGAAACATCCAGGGTCGTAGCAGCAATCGGAACACCATTTGGAAGATTTGAACCATTATCGATTTCGACTGTAAAAGTTAAGTTACCAGTTGGTGAACCCACTTTCTTCAAAACCACTGATGCAGTCGCCATCTTTGGTCGTATCGGTATGAATTGCTGTGAACGCCAATAAGTAGTGGAGTAAGTAGCATCTGTATCTCCACCCAATTTATAATTATCATATATATCGACGTAATCTGATTTTCCAGTGATTGTCGTTAGTAATGGTGTTGGTGAAGTTCCTGTGTAACCAGTATCCTCAACTACTTCTTCGATAATTAAATCATCAAACCATGCGTCACTTACATTACCAGCAACGTAGTTATACATCTGAACACGACCGCAATATGCTGTTGCGTCAGAAGTAAACTCGACAGATAATAATGTCCAATCATTTGTACCAGAAAGTTTTGGTGTGTAAATAAAACCTATTGCACCAAATGTAGATGTATATTGTAATAAAGTACAATAAATTGCATCGGTAGCAACATTATTTGTTTTTACCCATACTGATAAACGATATTTAGTGGAAGGTTGTAGTTTCATCCAATGACGTTGATATGGCTGATCTACTACACAACGACCAGTTGTATTTGTCATAGATACTTTCAATGAAACAAGACCATTGTGTGTGACACCTGTATCAAACTGAACTGAAATTGCTGCTGATGGTGCATAGGCATACCATCCATATCTATCATCTGTTGCACTTCCGGCGGCAGTACCAACAATATAACCGTTTGAAGTTTGCGCGGCGGTAAATGGCGGTGCAGTTTCAAAATCACCGTTGTATATTCCACCTTTAGATGCAACTGTTAATGGTATTAAAGTCGGGTGAGGAAGATTCTTTGAACCCTGAACAAATGCTGACGTAGCAATTGATGTGTCATTGTCATTATCAGCAGGAGTGGGCGCAGTTGGATTCCCAGTTAAGGCCGTATCCACTAATGCGTTCTGGACAAATTCAGTCGTTGCGAGTTGACAGGTATCCGTTCCATCTGCTGCTGTATCTGCCGTTGGAATACCAGTGAAGTCTGGACTATCGAGTGGTGCTGCATCAGGATCACTCGTTAATAGGACACCACTTGCGTTGTAAACTTTCATGCTAGCACCTCTTTAGTTCCCCATATATAACGGTCTGTTGGTCTTACGCAATCTACACATATTAACTTCGGGTCAATCTCATGCACATCTTCTACTTCAAAGACATACACACTTGTTTCTTCCACAGGGTTTAATAAGGGCTTGCCACACCTAGCACAAGTGAATGTGAAAGGTTTGGCTGCCGATTGAATCTTCGCTTGCATAAGTCACCTATGTTTTCATCATAAATACGATTGCATAATATGGTGGTCGGTTCTCATGTGCGCTTCCTGAACCAGCACTACCTGAAGTTATTGGTGTCTGGTCGATATGACTTCCACCAACTAAAATACCAAACGCTGTACCAGTACCAAAGACGTTTGGAACACCATGAGTATGCGCTGGCATTTCTGCTGTGGTCAATGTATGTGTGGCTTCTCCACCTTCATCGGCGACGGCGTATGTTGAACCAGCACCAACAACGAACTTATCACGAAGATCAGGAGTGGAACTCGAACCATTACAAAGAACCCATCCAGATGGAATCGATGCGATACTTGAATACCACATCGCAATAAGACCCGACGGAACTGCTGAACCTGCTGCTATCTCTGCTTTAACAAATGCTGTCGTCGCAAGTTGTGTGGTGTTAGTTCCCACAGCCGCAGTCGGAGCAGTTGGAACGCCAGTTAAACCAGGCGAGGCAAGATTAGCCTTTAAATCATTTGCTGCTTTAACATGTGCAGTTGTCGCAATCTGCGTTGTATTTGTACCCGGTGCTGCTGTCGGAGCAGTTGGTGTTCCTGTTAATGCAGGAGAAGCGAGATTTGCTTTTAAATCATCTGCTGCTTTGACGTGTGCAGTCGTGGCAATCTGTGTCGTGTTTGTTCCAGGTGCAGCCGTTGGTGCTGCTGGTACTCCCGTAAATGTTGGGTCAGCGAGTGGGGCCAGGTCAGTGATCTCGGCTTTAGTAGCAAGAGTGTCAGTAACATCCTTAACTGCTTTGGATGTAGAGATGGTACTATCAGTCGTACCAAGATAAGTAATGACGGTATATTCTGCAAGTTTGTTGGGAACATTGATTTGCAGAAGTTTCCCGCTTGCATCATATACTCTCATGCTTCCTCAACACCTGAAATAACGTAGTCCACTTTTGCGGCTGTTCCTGCGTCACCTTGAATTTTATCTCCCGCACCGAGCGTCAATACATCGTCATAGACTAAAAGGTATCCAATACCTAATGTCATGTTACTTGGAATAATCTTCCTCGCAGTTCCACCTGCTTTGAGAACATAGAGATTCACACCGAGTTCTGCCGAGTGAGTATTAACCAGAGTGATTGATTTAATAATCGTCGTGGTTACTGCTGGCGCTGTATATAAATCTCCAATGGAACCAGCGAGTTGCCCATTAGCAAGATTTTTAACTGTGATTGCTGTCATGATTATAACCCCAGATATATTAATACTTGTCTGTTCTTTGCTGCTTCAATAGCGAGCCATGCTTGCTGTGCTGAAGTTGCATGATAATATTCAGCAACGGTTCCACCCTGAAGTCCACCAAGTTCATTGTGGTTTACAGTAGTAGTTCCAGAAAATGTGTAATCAAATGCAGACGATGCTTCTGTGCATACTGTTGCTGATTTCTTTATAATTATTCTTCCGATAAAGATACCAAGTCCTTGAAGTGCAGGAGGTATTGTAGTCGGGAATGTTGCTGCTCTTGCGTTTGCGAGAGTTCCATAGTTGGCTTGTCCATATACAGAATGAATAGAACCATCTGATAAAATAAAGAACCAATGAACCCCGTAATCACCAGTAGTTAAATCATTGAGAGTTCCAGTTCCATCATCCCAATAAGTATTATCTATATCTTGGAGTGCGGTAACATATAACCATCCACCAGAACCATTTCTATACCAAGCAACGAATCTATCAGCGCCACTTGCATTAAAGGCTGCTGTTATAATCTTTTCATAGTTAGCAAAGAACATTCCCTCGGTAACAGTTGGTTGACGAGTTGCTGTTGTGAATGAGAGCATTGCTCCACTAGCCCATTCAAGTCGTCTTAATGTTTGAAGTCTATAAAGATCCCTCAATACAGAATCTTGAATGTCTTGTCCAAAGTTACCAATGAATAAAACATTTCCAAGACGATAAACCCTACCAACTATAATTTTAGATTGTAAGTTAATATCTGTATAAGTTGTTGTTACTGCCCAAATTGGTGAGCCACTGTTGTAATCAACATAGATATAATTCATTGAGTTATCAGTGAGTGAAACATTTGTAGTAGCATCTATATCAAATGCGACTAAATTACCGACACCAGAGTTGGTTGTCCTTATTACACCTTTCGCCGAAGCAATATCAATTTGCCCACTACCTGAATCAGTAATAGTGCCACCCTCGAAGAAACCAGCACTATTGGTAGCATCTAGAAATTTATCTAGATTATCGTAAGTGGGCCTGCCGATACAGTCTATCCCAATATCCTTTGTACTTCTTCCTTCGATTTTTGCTGGCATGTTTTCACCTCAAAAAATAAATGAATTAGTCTTATGCTGTTACTGTATATTCGAGAGTAACGAGAACCTTACCACCTGCGTCAGCCTTTGCGGTTGTCAGGTAGTAATAGCCGTCAGCCAGGACCACATTGTTGGTCGTGGGTGATGCCGTGTCGTCATCTTCAAGTGCCGCAGAAAGGGCAACAGTAACTACACCGTTTGCAGATGCTCCACCGACGTTACCACAAGTAATCGTACCATTGCTGGTTCCTGCAAGAGCCTTCGTCACAGTTGAACGAATCTTGTTGACAGTAACTTTCATCGGGAAGTAGATAAGCGTCTGCATCTGCTCGTTGGTTTCAAACGACAGAGGGAATGCAATTACTCCTTTCGCACCAGTAGCGGCAGCCACAGATGTTTCGACAAATGTGTTTACTGCTTTCTGCGACGGAACGAGTACATCACTGTCAGCCGCCAGAGTACCATCGGTATCAACACCCGCAGTTGCATGTGCATCCACGTAAGTCTTGACTGCCTTCTGTGTAGCCAGATTCGAGTCCGAGTTCGCTGCGAGGGTTCCAGTTGCGTCGATCTTCGTGATAGTCGCGCCACTGTCAAGTTTTAATGCTCTTAAAATGTGATCTAAAGACATGTCAATATCTCCTGAAAAATTATGCTGTGACCTTGGAAACGATTCCGTTGTATGATATATAACGGGCGCTCGCATCAGTATTCTTAATCGTCATATATACTGCGTAAGTTAAGTGGAAAGCATAACCTAAAAGACCACCAGATGCGTTGGCATCTATCTTGATGGTGTTTGTGCCATCCGTAATATACACCTCAATGGGGTATCCATCTTCGGAGAATATATTATGAATGATCCATTCATCACCACTCGCCGGTCTTACGGTGAGGCTTGCAGCAGCGTTCACTGAAGTCGGTACGATGACTACGGCATCACCAAGTTCTGCCATGTTTATCCACTCGTCTTAAACTTAAACACAATAATGACGTTATCGTTCTGTACAAAGTTCATTACAGCAAATATCTGTCTTGCACAGAAATCTCCACCGACATCTGCGGTAGTGCAAACTCCTGCTTCTTTGACTGCAAGAGATACTGCTGAAATGGTGAAATCACCTTCATGCTCCGAGGTATCATTTGCCACAGTTGTCGTGCCGATAGTATTTGTGGAAGCAACACGTTGCGCCTCTGCTATCAGCGCGTTCTGGTTAATGTTCTCGGCGGTATCATCTGTACCAATCGCAACTCCGAGGTATGTCGCTCCGAGTGCAATCGCACTATTCTGAATACCTTTTAACAATAACATATTATGCGCTCCGTGTTAAGTTTTTCAGTCCAACATGGAAAAGGACTTTGTCAAATAGCGATGCCTCGGAGTATGGTCTAACATGCTCCAGTAGTACACCGTTGCGATAGTGATAAATATCACAAGTGACTTCAACTTTTGCTGGTTGAGTTATTGCTGCCAACTTGATCACCAAACTTCAATTTGTATGTTCCAGCAGATGCTTATTACATGCTGCTAGAAAAAGTAATTATGTTTCTGCATAATTGTTCATAGCAACTATGCAAGTGGCTTATTAGGACTTGCCAAAGGTTTGATAGTTCGCGGTTGGAATTACTGAACTCCGAACATTATCTGTATGAGTACGAACTTCGAGTGTGTTGTCACCAGTTATAACAGTCGGTGTAAGAACTGCATCACTGGCAACTTCAGTCCAGGCGCCACCATTCCAACTGTATTCAACTGATGCAGGTGCTACTTCGGGTTCCGATGTTTCACGGGTCAGTGTGTGTTTGTGTCGTGTGTTTCTATCAACGATGAAACTGTAACCCAATATACGATGAACTGCTGATGAATAAACTCTTGCACGACAATACCATGTTGCTGATGAAGTCGAACCAGAGAATAAACCACTGACAAAATGACGACCATCATCACCTGTCATATAATATGATATTCCTCGTAATGTAGTTGCACCACTGAATGATGGGTTGTTAGCCAATTCTATGTAAACATATACATAGCCAGCAGATGATCTTATAGGCCAGAATTCAAAAGCATACATCCCATGCTGCCATCCATTGGTCATTGCTGTTAAAGTGACGGGAAAGGTGTGGGTAGTTGCATCAGAATATTCACTAGAATCTTCTGCTGATGATGAAACTGTATCAACTTCAGAGAGATAAAGAGTTGAATCTGTTACTCCCGCTTTCCATTTACCGATGTTTATTTTGAGATTGAAGGCTGTGAGAATGGAAGCGTCCTTGCAGTTGAATATGAATTTGGTGACGATGCTCTGTGTTCCTGAAACATTCTGTGAGGCGTTGCTCCACTGTTGGTCAGAACCAGATGGGAAATCGCCCTCGATGAGATGGATACGTGAGCCGAATGAATCGACTACTGAAGTGCGTCCGTCATCAATAATAAGTTCAATACCGTCCATTCCTTGAATGAGTGATTGAACCCAATACTGAACACCGTCAACCAAAACTTTATCTCGAACGTCGAATTGAGTTTGTGACGGGTCAACTGTTACTTTGTATTTTGTATATGAAACACCGACGTCTGCAAGTATCTGCGCAGCGATTGATGCTGCTTGTGCGTTGGTATCTATGTCGTCAATCTGATAGTAAACTCTTGATGATGTGCTGGAGCCAGCCTCTCCTCGTATCGTTGAATCCTTTCCTATCACAACTACTTGGGTTATACCACGTAGCATTGACGATGATAGAATTGTTTTACTCTGATAAACGATGTTACCTTCACTGACTCTGTTTACGTTGATACCAGTTGCGTTCAACCACTTAATTGTTTTTGTTAAGGAGTTGAATATGACATAGTAACCTCTCATCTCTCGCAGCACCTTATTAAGTGCTTGTAGACGGTTAACCATGTAGAAATTCATGGTAACAACAGTCGCATCGGACATTGTTCCATCAATAGTCCAACCCGATGCTGGTGTGCTGGTTACTATATCTGTTGCGAGATTGAATACAGAGATTGATGATTTGATAAATACATCAGCGCTGCTACTTAAATAGGGCATTGTTTTTAATGTGACTGCTTCCTCGTATGCAGTATATTTATACAATGCTCCCTGTTCTATTTCTTCTTTCTCCTTGATGTATCCGATGAATTGAGGAGAACCATCTGCGTCAATCGTGATTGCTGCGTTTAATGCGAATGATGCAGCCGATACAAATTCACATTTATCAAGTTCTGTACCTGTGTAACTTGCTTCAAATTCAGCAAGAGGATAATCAACAGAACTGACTGTGACTGTATATGCTGCCATTATATCACCGCACCAGCGAAGTAGTATTCAAGATCGAACTTAACATCGTAGTAACCGAGGTTTCCTTTGGCTTCTTTGATTTCAAGATTCTTAATAAGCCACTTCGACGCATTTGGTAATTGAAGGTATGAAGAACTAGATACGACGACAACAGTTTCTCCACCCCAAGCATTGAGGATATTGAAGTCTGCTGCTGAATATACACGACCAGTCATCTGGACTTGGGTAGTTCGTCCTAGTCTTACGATAACAGGATTGGAACCTTTAACTGGCGTGATTTTGTTATTACTCTTTTTTGTGAGAGTGATACCATTAGAATAAAAAGTTATTGTAGTAAAGGGCGTTGTGTAATCAGTTAATACGACTGACATTCAATCACCCCATCGATGCGTTCGCCGCATCATTTGCTATTTTTGCTGCCGTCTTACCATCACCAACACCAACATTCTTATTGAAGTTAATGTTGTTGACGATTGTTGTTGCTTTTGTCGTCGCTGGATTTTCGCTTCCTGTACTGGTTGACCACTGTTGGGCCTTTGGTAATCCAGGTATGATCGAAGCGATTGTATTATAGATACCAATTATTACATTGACGAAATCAGCGAGGGTCTGACCGAGAGCATTTGTAAATGCGCTTGCGACATCCATACCCATAGCAAGATTCTCGAAGAAGTGAATCAGGAAATCAACTACTATAATTATTACACCGATAATAATAATCAATGTACTCATCGGTATAAGTAGCAATGCTGCTGCCGCCTGTAAGAATGTTACTATCGTCATTATTCCAGTAAATGCAAACTGAAGATATGCGAGTGTCGGGAGTAATATTTCTGCTGCGACGATTATGAGTAGTAAGAATTTCAGTAACCCTGTATCTCCGAGCCAATTAACTACGTTGGCAATAACTGGAATCAGTGGTAAGAAAGCCAACACAATTTCGAGGACTGCCTTAATAATTTCCTGTAATGCTTTCACGACTGCTGGATCGGCGAGAGTAATTGCTATTGCATCTATGACAGCGAGGATTGCTGCCACCATTTCGGGTGATAATACTTTAACTGCAAGTGCATCGAACACGGCTTTGAACTGATTGACTATTGCTGTAAATCCTGCCCATGCAGCCGTCTGCATTTCAGTTGTTACACCCATTGATGCCGCGATGTTTGTACCTTCACCACCTGTTGCAATACCAGCAAATGCTGTTCCTATTGCACCAGTTGAAATCATTGTTCCTAAATCTTGTAGACCAGAGAACAATCCTAACATCTGTCCGATGATAGACATGAATGAAAATGCAACACCCAACGATGACATCTGAAGCATGAACAATGACTTATTCATATCTTTAGCGTTCTTCATCGTGAATGTATTTTTAAGACGATTAGCAAATCCTGTTATACCAGGCGTGACACCAGCACCTGCCGTCTGAACTCTAGCACCATATCGAGTGCCACCTGGCAACGCGGCTGTTGCTGCTGCAATTTTACTAGCCGCACCACTTATTTGCAGCGCTGCTTGCCCAGGTTTACCAGCAACACCACCCATACGTTGAGTAACATCAAGACCTTGTCCTTGATATTTCTTCGTCACTTTATCCAATGCACTTGCATCGACGACCACTGTAAGAGTTCCGATTGGGTCTGCCATAGTTCACCTCCTTTTCATCGCTTTCTTTTGCTCTTTGTTTTCTTCGGTATGATATGTATTTATTACATCAAAATCAAAAAGTAAACGAGCCATCCAATCTTCTTCTTCAGTCCAAGTTAAAAGAGTTGATGGACGTTGACCAGTGTCAATTGCTACTATACCGAGGGCAACTTTCATTTCCTTTTTAAACAATCCGAAAGAATGTTTCCGACGTTTCCATCGTCGAACACACAGCAAGGAATAACGAGTATTGATCTTCACCACTTACATCGTCGATTGTTATTGAATCCTTCGGTGCTGCTGAATCTTTGGGAGTAAAAGAAATGAGGAGATTTGGCAGGACTTTCTGCGCCCACTGTTCAAATCCTTCGCCGATACGTTCCTGTTCCATTGGCGACATTGGGTCGCCTTCTGCCTTCTTATTTGCTGGCATGTATTTTGTGATAATACCAAAGTGGAGTGCGCCCATCCTGCCCATTGGCTTGCGGATTTTATACACTCCACTTTTCACTTCGACATTAATGAATATCATACTTAAGCCGCCACCGTGAATGTAACTCCACTACCTGTTGCGGTGAAGTCTACAATCTTTTCAATTTCTGAAACCTTTGAGATTTTCTTGCCACCCTTTCCATATACGGATACAGGCATGGATAGTCTGAATGATTCGGTTCCTGCCATGTTAGTACAGATAATAATGAGTGCTGCACTTCCCACGGTGTTATTAGCATCTACGGCAGTACCAGAAGTTGTTCCAGTGAGTGCGCGTCTATACTCATCAAACGCAGTTTCAGCGAATGTAATTGAACCAGTAACGCTAGTCACACCAGTTCGTGCAAGACGATGGAGAGTGAAGTCGTTAAGGACGAAGTTATCATCATCGAGTTTTCTATCGAGGTCAACTGTGATTTCTTTAATCTCGGTTGATGGAGTGCCTCCTATTGTAAGACTCGCATTGTAGAATACTGCTGGATCTTCGGCGGTGATAGTTGGTTCGGAGAAAGCAACGAGTGAGTAGTTCTTTGCGAAGAAGTCAGCCGTGAATGTTGCAAACTCTTTTGCCGCGAATGTCAGTGAGAGTTTCGAGATACCACAACCAACACATTGCATTTCCTGGTTCATCAGTTCCTCACCAATGTCTATTGACATCGACGTTGGAACACTGAATGTATATGGGCCAGTTGCATCACCCATAAATGCTTTCAGCATAAGTTCGAGTTGCTTCGGACGAAGCGTTCCCTCAATAGAACCACTGATTTTAAGTGGGCCACCGTATGCAGTTGCAGCGATGAAGTTATCAATATTCTCCTCAATAAGAAGTGAACGATCAACATCGACACTTACATCAGACACATTGATACCTGTCGTAGCAACATGTGTTCCAAAATTGGATTCATTACCGACTTTAACATAGTTAACCAAGATTAATCACATCCCTGTATTTAATTACCATTTTGATTTCAAGATCGTTGTTGGTAGCATTTATATTTACTGAATCAAATCTGAAATGATGATAGTTCGTGAGAACAACATCTTCGTGTATGATCTCAATAATGTCTTTTATCTGTGCGATTGCGAGATCTCCATCAGTCATATAAAATATTATATGCACCTCTACTTCAGGAAGATACGTTGAACCAGTTTCGAGCATTGGGTCAAAGCCAGCGAGAACGACAGAAACATGATTCGTCGCCTCTTTATTCATCAGCATCGTATCTACTTTGTATTTGTGTGATTGGAGTGCCTTTGCGATGTCAGCGATAATCATATTACAATATCAACTCTCCACTGTCCTTTAATAGTTGCTCCTGCCGCTTTAAGTTTTTCTATCATTAAATCGGCAAGGATTTGTCTTGCTTCACCAGAGAAGTCCTCATACCAAGGAACCCAACGGGTCTTGGCATCATAACCAGGATGGTAGCCGCCTGTATAAACGCCAACCTTACAGTCCTTTTCGTAACTGTATGCACCACTATTAGATGCGCTGAAACCATTTCTTAATAGTTCACCATAGTCGTAATCTTTTATACGACCTACTCCCATGCTTGGCATGACAAATGCTTTAAAAGACATCTTACCAGAGAACATTGGGATACGAAAATCAAACTCAACTTTCTTCGTCCTGTCATTGTGCATGGGAACCATGAAGAACTGTAATTTAGTTCCTGAAACTTTTATTCTTAAAGACCTGCCTAATTGACCTGTGTTTGGAAGTCCTGCTTTTGCGCGAGCATCGAAGTATGAATAGACGTTATCCTTCCAATACTCTTGAATTTGTGCTTCTGCCTTCTCCATGACTTCGTTGATTGCTGGTTGATTACCTTTGAAAATTTTATTGAACTGTCTTGATACAGACTTATTAGGCTTCCACTTCAATCGAATCACAGTAACACCCACACTTGTCCATCAAGCATATTATTATTTCTACTAGACTCTTATTAGATGCTGCTAGAGCAAGAGAAGCCACGTTCTCATATGATACAAAAGAGTTAGGTTGAGATGTTGGAATCAAGAGTTGAAACGGACATGCCTACTGCTGCCCATAATTTCTTTGCTCCTGCCGACTGGTCAACCGTTGTATCATCGTTTATTGCGAGAGTCGTTATACGTCGTAGAAAAGAAACTGCTATGCGTTGAAGTGCAGCGAGTTTAATAGAGGATGCTTGTGATACTTCGCCGCGAGTGCGTTCAACTAAACTTGTATAATTGACATACGCAAAATACGTGGCAAGCGCTCTAATTGCTTTAGCCTCTAAATCCTCTGTGACACTATCATCAATGAGTGTGTCGATATAACCTTGTGCCATTTTGAGGCTGTCATATAATTGTTCATCAGTGGCGTAGTTGTCGGGAATATCAGACAAACTAACCTGAACATCGAGGATAAGTCTTGCTAGATCGATTGCCATAATTAACGCCTCAAAAATAAATTTGTATCAGGATTATGCTGATACGCCTGTGATGGTACAGAGATACTTGGAGGTTGACTGCCCAGACGCATACGGTATGATTGCCGTGTTGAAGTACTGGGTGACGAGGAATCCCTGACCAACACCGACTTCACGCCAGGTTTCGGCACCGGGGATCTTTGATCCATCGTGAACCATGTGGCGGCCCATACGGGGAGTGTTGATACCGACAATTGCGGAGGTCGTGAGTGCGCGAGTGAACGCGATCTTCAGGCCTTTCTTGCCGATAAATTCCTCAACTGATTGCTGGATCTCACCGATCTGAATCGGCTTGGACAACTGACCGAATACCTTTGCGGGATACAGAAGAACCATGTTCTTAAGATCGCTGTCGGTAATGGTCGTGTTGTTGACGATCTTGGCGATTGCTTTCAGGATGTCGTCCTGGGGCTGGCTTGCGGCTGCATCCCAGAATCCACCGGCGGCAACCGTGTCACCTGCACCAGCGAGGGCTGCGGTGAAAATCTGACGGTCTTTCTTGTATGCGAGGGCCTGTGCGGAATACTGTGCGTTGAGAGTTTCCTGCTCTGCACCCTGCTCGACTGCCTTGACTTCATCGTCAATGATGTAGCGAACCTGGTTCTTTTTCAGTTCGATGTACTGTCCGTACCACTGGAAGTCAGACAGATCAGCCTTACCGCCTTCTACAATTTCCTGCATCTCGAATGTGTTGGTCGTCGGGGTTGCAAGTTTGTACAGAAGGTTAGGGGTCGTGCTGGTTGGCATGAGCAGTCCACCAACATACAGAGTGTCTGCAAGGTTGTAGACGATCTCGGTAGTCAGCATCGCGCGCATTGCGTCTGCATCAGAGGTGTTGTAACCGCTTGAAAAATTGTATTTTGTCATGTTATTCATCTCCATTAATTAATCTACGAGAGGACGAACCTCGGTGCTACCCACACTTTCACAAACGTTCCTGCTGCCTGTCCTGCGGCAACAAGTTCAAGTGCCTTACCGACAACCATTGATCCTGCACCAGCGTCAGAACCATCGACACAGCCACCTGCGGCGGTTTCGACTTCTGCACCAATGGTGATCTCAATGTTACCTGCTACGACGGGCATCTCAACAACAGTTCCGGGAACGAGTCCTTTAACTGCGACGGATGCGTCAGCCGCGTATGCAACTGCGCCAGTAGCGAGCGACAGAGAACCCATATGGACGTAACCAATGGGCATATCGCCTTCAACTGCGAGGTCAACTTCGTCTGCTACACCTGCAACAAACTTCACGAGCGATCCAGCATAGGTTATTGCCTGATGAGCAGTAAACCTGCGGCCGGGATATTCGATACCATTAACAAATCCACCTGACATGTTTATTCACCTGATTTAATATATTTTCTTAATTCTTCGGGCATGCTCTCGATCACAGCGGCCTTACCCGTTTTCTTCGCGGGAGGAACGACTACTGGAGTCGTGGGAGTTTCACCTGGAGCATTTACAACAAAGTTGCTTTTCATCTGCTTCAGTACTTCAATGCGCTGCTTCGCTGGTAAATCTGCGGCGATAGTTTCAGGCGCTTTGAATCCGAGCGTTTTGAGTTCCGCTACGACAACATCTGTTTTCTCTTGAATGAAACCAGAGTTCTCTGCCGTGAGTGCGTCAACCTTGCTCTTGTAGTCATTTATCTGTGCAGCAAGAGTTGCGTTCTCTGCGGTTTTAGCATCGGCAACAGCCTTAAGACCTGCTACATCAGCGTGTGCGGATGCAACTTCAGCCTTTGCTGCTACTGCTTCAGCCTCGAAGCGAGCGCTCATCTCTTTATATTTACTGATCTCTGCTTCAAAGTTTGCAGAGCCAGTTGGTTCCACGACGGGAGGAGTAATCGGTTCGACTACTTCTGTTCCCTTCGGGTAGAATACCATGATTCCTTCTTGTTTCATATGGTCACTCTCAAACATCGCAGGAACAGGTTTGTCAAACTCTTTGTAGTGTTTAACTAAATGATTATATACTGTCTTTCTATCAGACGAATCAAGCGATGACTGTTTCAATCGAGCCATTGCGTTAGCAACAGCCGCCCATACAACCGCGTGTGATTTGGGGTTGTGATGTGGGAACTTGAAATCACCGAAAGATGTCGCAGGTAGTTCGGCAGAATAAGCAAAGTGGCCTGCAATATTTGACTTCTCTTTCTCATCCAACTCTCCCCAGTTCTTACTAGTAAAGTCGCCGAGGCTTGGCTTATCCCAAGAACCAGTTGCGTCCTTACCGTAATCCCAAGGATGAGAGGGAGCGCTAAATGTCATAGGCATACAACTTACCTGTGTTCCTTCCATTGCTGGTATTGGAACGAGGGCAAGAGCAGTTATGACACCATCAATAGGTAAACCAGTTGCGTCAAAAGTGAAGTCGATCTCTGGACTGATCTTGTTCTTTCCATGAGATTCAATTTCATCACGTTTATCATCGCCGTAGATGTGTCCTACAAATGGTAGACTCTTTGAAGTTGAGTCATATCCCATCTTGAAAGCACGTCCTACTTCTGGTGTGTCGCCATGCCCAATCTTAATTGGTACGGCACTATCAAAATGCGAAAGGATTTTTGTCATCAGTTCGTTAGTAAAGTCAAATTCCTTACCTTCTGCTGAACGACAGATTCCTTTAGTGATGGCTGCGCCTTGGACTTTGAGATTCGTAGAGTCAATCCATACTACATCCCCAAAGTTAAACATAATATCACCAAACACTATTCCTATGTATATATTTTTCTTTCGTTAAATAGAGATAGGTTGTATAAGTCTATCTCAAAATGTTTTGCGACGCATCTCTGGTATGAGAACCAGCACTTTCGTCGGTATCAGGATAGGCAGCATCTTCTCCGTTGCCACCTCTTGCTGCATTAGCAGCGACATTGTTGGCGGTTACACCTATCTTTTCACCAGGCGCCTTTGGAAACTCTGGTTCCTCTGGCTCCTCACCTGGATCACCAATGACAAGTTTACCCGTCGAAACAATGTTCTTCTTCTGTTCATCAGTCAGCGCGTCGTATGCCACGATAGCACGAATCTCGTCCTGTGTAAAGACACCAGCAGCAACCATGAGGGATAACTGACGGAAGGATTCAAGACGGTTCATTGAGAGGATCAGTTCGAGTTTGATGTCTACAATCTCTATTGGATACGTGGGATCTATTAATAAGAGTCTGTCACGAATCATGTTGAGAAGCACGAACTTAATCTTCTTGGCTATCTGTATTACCTTTGCTGACACGTAATTGGATACTACTAGTTCGCTAGCATAGGAACCAGCATCTTTACCATTGACGATTGATGCAGGAACGTTCAGTCCAGTGTAGATGTCGCCCTGAAGTTGTTTCAGGAGATCGTTGCTCTGAAGATACTTACTATCTCCACCGACGGATTTGATGTCCACTGTGTCAAGTGTGATGTATCCCTGATCAACTGCCTGATTCTTGATGGTGTTGATGTAGTTCGAGATAAACAATTGAACATCTGCGGCCTGTGCAGCGCGTTGCTGGTCAGGAGTACCCTGATAACCTTCCAGACTGAAGATTTCAGCGTTGATCTGGTGGTGTTCTCTAGGTATCATCTTTGCACGAAGCAGAATATCAATCATTGTGATCTGACGTTTCCACCAGACGGGAATAATACAGCGATGTAGAGGAGAGATTGAGTAGATGCCGAATGTGGTCCTGGAGAGATTGTCCATCGCCATAACGGGTGAATCTTTATACTTGATATGAATATAGTTCTCGCGCTCGATGACGTAACTTGGCGACTGTGGTTTCAACTGCTCATTGACGACAAGATACTTCGGGTCTGTGAATAGAACGATAGCCGCATTGTTACGATACTGCATATCAGGAATGAATGTAACAAGATTGTTGGGAAGAATCGACGGAGCGAGTTTGTTTCGGTAGTCGATAAATAGATTTCCCTGTGTCATTATAATTTCGGTGTATGCTTCAGCGAGATTATCAATGCGCATTGCCTCATAGATTTTCTTTGCATCCTTCAGGCAGCGCTCCTCTTTCTTTTCGAGTTTAGTTCCGATGTCCTTTGGAACAATTCCTTTGAACGCCTCTGATACGAGGGTAGATACTCGGTCTATACCAGAGCCGATGTCAGCCTCATGCTTATACATCTGCTCGAAAACCTGACAGTCAGTGAGAGCGTCGAAGTTAGACATTCCCATGATGTATGCTGTTAGGTTTCCTGTAATCATTTGTCCTGCGATGATCTTATTAGAGTTTGGCAGAGTAAAAGAATTGACATCTGAATTCATGAACTCATGCTTCTCTGTGGTTGTCAGCGCAGTCGATTTAGTTGTCGTCTTTTTCTTTGAAGCAGTCATTTAATGCACATCCATATGCGAGAGATACTTTTTTCACAACTTCAAACACTACCGCTTCCTGTCTTTTGAGGTCAGGAAACTCGGCGATTATTTCATCAGTAATCTTACCATAGTCCAATTTCATTTTTAAAACCCCATATATCCCGTCATTTTCGGGAGCGTATTCAATTTGTTTTCATTAATATATCTCATACAATTTGCGACAGAATCAGCCATATCTTTAGAACCAGCCGATGGGTGGTCTATCTTTGGCTTCTGTCCTGGTGTCACGATGAGTTTGTCACATTCTAAACGAAGGACATCATCATAAACAACGGTCACTTTTCCACTGGATTCAAGATCGAGCCATGTAGAGTAATCATCGTAGTTGACTATATGCTGCTCGGTCTTTATTCCTTTGTGGATTATCTCCTCTATGATGTCAGAATACATCCAAGTATCATGGAGGAACACTTTGACGTTAAGAGTTGGCAGCACACGATTGAGATATGCCTTAATTTCTGACGGCATAATCATGATGTTACCCTCTTTCTTCTGGAAACGATGCACACCATCAACAATTATCTTCCCTGAACGATGACGATAGCCACAAGCGATACCGAAGGCATCTTTCTTTACGGCAGGATCGATTGCCATTACACGGTAGGGTTGGTTGATGACACTTGCTGGCGGTGCAAGAAGCACATTGTCCATCTTCGAGAGGACAACACCATTTGGAAACGCTAGTGCGTTCCAGATTGACGGCTGACATCCGAAATCTCTCCAAAATGCTGCCAGATTGTTCTCATGCTCCTTCATCAGCGTTTCTTTATTGAAGAAAGGATTCACTTCCCACGTTGGTCGGATGTATGCAAGGGTGTTGCAAGCATTTCCAAGACGACGCTTCTGATCCTCTGCATCTTTACAGAGGTTCATCATTATTCCGTTTGGAGATTTGAGTGAGGACAGAGCGAAGGTATGTCCATCGGCACCGAGCGTATCGGTGGCTTTAATAACACGCGAGTAAACCTCGGTTGCACCTCGTTTAGATGTTGTATCTTCAAAGTTATCAAGTTCGTCAAAGAAAACCGCCTTTGCTGAACGTCCAACTGCTGTGCTTGCCCAAGACCCGAGAGCCTTGAAGAACACATTCTTGTCTGGACATTCGATTGTGTCCGATTTAAATTTGAAATCCATCCACGTCTGCACAAATTCGGAGCCTTCAAGGAGATTCACTGTGTTGCCGAACACTCCTTCGAGGGCCTGGTCAAGTGAAGTGGCTAACGCAAGAAGCGCAATGCCCTGTCCTTTCAGCAGTTTATAATGCTTCGATGGGTTGGAAATAGTGCATATGTCCATGAGTTCGATGGCTCCAAACATCCCACTCATCGCCGTTTTACCTGACCGCATACCAAGTGCAAGGACAAGATGACGGTAAGGCGGGAGAGTTGGGTTGTATTTGGCTCGATAGAACTCACGAATCATTTCTTCCTGTGCTGGAAACGGCTCCACGCCACAGTGTTCTCGCAGAAACCAGATTGGGTCCTGGCGCATACGGAGAATTACAGAGGCGTATTCATAGCCGTCTTTAGAAAAATACTCGCTTCGGTCTACTTTTGTTTTTACTGCCATCTTCATTCTCCATATTGTTAATCTCTGTGATGGTTTGTTCTTTTGTCATTTCAGACTCAAACAGATGCCCTTCATGCTGAAGTAATTTCTTTCGGCTGGACATTCTGTTCACCTTTGAGTCGGTCTACGATTTTCTTCTGACAGACCGGACAACATTCTTCGAGGATAAGTCCAGTGAGGGTCAGATACTTCTGCTGCATCTCTGTGAGTTGCTGCGCCATTGCAGCGCTGTTGTCAGCACCGATGACTCCTGATACTTCAGCGAGGAGTTTGAGTGTTTCACGAATCTCTTTGGTGACGCTCGTGAGTTTGCGCGTGTCAAGTTCCATGTCCTCGGCTACAATTTCGAGGGCTTCTTGAAGTTTGACGTTGATGTCGTCGAGTTGTGTGAGGAAGTATTCTTTGTCGCGCACGATTGTGACGGCGACCACTTCAGTCGTGTCTTTGGCGTGTTTGTAGACGTGTTCCTCTACTTCATCGATGGAACATTTGAACGCGGCTGCTGCATCTACTGATGTTTTCTCGCCTGTGATGACAGCCTGTGTCCATTTCTTACCAAGTGTTTTCTTGGCACACATCATACACGGCTTCTTTGGTTCTATCAGCGCTTTATTAGATGCCACAGGGATCGGCTCCTTAAATGTTCGACTTCGTGTTCGAGCGTCTTAACTTTGCTGTGCAGATTCATGATTGTCGTCGGAACGTGTAGCACAGTTGAGGAACCATCGCCATTGTTCATGGTTATGTAGTCGCCAGGGTGCATTGATTCTTCGCCCTCATCAACCATTTCCTCACCAGAAGCGCCATTGTTCGCAACCGAGTCGTGTTTGCCCGGCGTACACCATGAGTCGGCTCTGACGATAGGAAATCCGCTGATGGTAACTGCTGCGCATCTGCACTCTACAACTTCGGAGTCGCCAAAAGTGTGCGGTTCTCCGGCGTGGATACAGGCTTTGCATGTGAATTCGGTCATAGTAATTCCTTAATATGTAAGGTTTTTCTCTGCATTTATAGAGATTGGTTAATACTATGATAGAAAGTCCGTACATGAAATTTGTCCGAAGGACTACTAATGAGAACTAAATTGAGGCATTTTAGTAATTGGATCGAGGAAACACTGAATAATATATAATATATTCGCGCGTGTGCGTTCTGATTATCACTGATAGGTATATAAAGGTATCACTAAAATGCGATAGGTCTACGAGGACGAGAGTTGAAATTTCTGAAAAATTTTGCGTAAGTGGCTGCTTTTATATGTAAGCCGCCTATCAGGCCTGATTTTTCGCCGTAAGCCTTATATACACATAAGTAAGTAAGTCCTGGTATAAATACTTATGCCCAAAGGTAGATAAGCAAGAGGAAAGTAACGTCGATGTTCTCGTCTGATGTTCGTCTATGTTCTCGTCTGATAGAAGGATAGAAAGATTGATATACTAATACTTATACTATATATACTTATCTCCAGGACCTTACTAATAAGAGAAAGCCATACGCCATAGTTGGTAGTAACACCCATAAGTAACACACACGTATGCTCGTAGCACGTAATAACACACTCGTAGGCACATAGATGTGACGTATGCGCATAGGCATAGCGTAGATGTGCGCGTAGAGGACGCACCTCGGACACTGACGTTGGCTTCGGGGTGACACTGACGTGTGCCTTCGCGTTCGATTCTTCGACGGTGCGGGCGGGGTGGTGCGCTCACGTCGATGGGTCGAGGTGGCTACTGACGTGTGGCTCGTCTGGTACGACGTGGGAGGGCAAGGCACTCCACGCCTGAACACCTCGGAGGTCACGTCGATGTTCGGGGAGAAGAAGGACGATGGGCAGGTCGATGGCTCTCTCGTGAGGTCAGACGTCACCGACGTGTTTCTCGTCAGAGCGAAAGGTTTAAATACTTGGGAGTCGATGTTCCATCATGCAAAAAATCGAAGCAAGCCCAAAAACGAACAGCAACGAGAGCAAATACGTCGTTCTCCCTCGGAGTGTAGTTCTCTGCACGTCGATAACAGAACGCGCACAGTGTATGAGCAACCTAATGACGACTGCCGCAGTAAGGCAGTATGAGCGTGGACAGAAGGTAGATGTTCGCTGCACAATGGCACAGAGGGTGTAAGCAATGGAACCATACGTCGCAGGACAGAGGGTAATCTACATGGCTACCGAGATGGCTACCGTCATAGGTTACAGCCCTCGCATACCAACCCTCGTCGTAATAGCCGACGACAGCATGAATCTGCACTACTGCACCGAGGAAGCACTTATCCTCGCATAACCCTTTCCGACGACGGATAAGACGGTTCACCACCGTCGAAGGGTTTGCCGTTAAAACGGCGATGGATACGAGATGAATCCCAAATCCGAGGTTCTCGTATGACGAAGCAATCGGTGGAACAGACGACAGCGACGAGAGATGCGTCGTGAAAGCCGTCGGAGTTCTCGTCGGGTGGCATCCTTGTTATCTTCGGACACCCTCGTGAGCAACGTCGAAGCCTTCGGGATACAGTCGGCACACAATCTATGCCGCGATTGTATCGTCAATCAGGGGGGTTAAGGCGTTAATCAACGGGAACAAAGGCGGTGCATCAAATGCGTCGAGGTAACTGACGGGGTAAACTACCCAACACCGTCTACCGTGAGAACGGATAGCAGCGCGGAGTGAGCCGTCAGAGTTTCGACGTAGACACCTTTCGTTGTATCTCGTGAGCCTTCAGTGGCTTCGTCGCTCTCGTCTGTAAACCGTCGGCTCAATCGGCGACAACGATGTGCTGACGACTGCAACGACGAAGATGAGGAGAGTGCCAGATGCGTTCCCTCGTATGAACCGTCGTGAATGTCGTCGGAGAACACGTCTGAAATCGCCCTTGACATCTGGACATTACATCGTAGTGTGGGTGCAACGCCGACAGAACGACGTGAAACAAATTGCCGTCAGCGGTTACGACGTTGCCCAATCTCGACTGCGACGTAACCAACGACGGATGAATCTCTTTCACTTATCTACGGCGTGTGAGCGCATTGTGTTATAAGGGCGCAGCGTTCCGTAGCAACTATGGGGAACAGCGACGGTCAAACGTCGTGTTCTCGTAGCCCTTAATAAGGGCGTAGCAGAGGTAAGAACATGGAATACACACCACAGAAATACGACGTTGTGAAGTTAAACATTCACGAGCGCAGTATCGTCATGGAAATCGTCGAACTGAACGACGTTAAATACGTCAGACTCGCCAACAAAATCCTCGTGCCATACGAGATGCTCGACACAAATGCCTTCGGTGGCTGGATGGTTCACATATGAAGCGCTTCGACGTTCTTAAAGACGATGTACGAACGCAGGCCCAGGCGTATAGCGTAGCGGCTCGCATAAAAAGCGCGATAGCGCACATGAGCGTGAAAAAGTTCGACGTATTAACGGGGATGCTTTAATGGCGCAGTATATCGTCATTAAAACCCTCTTTGATACATACAAGTGTCATGCGTATCGTCTGAAAAACAGTCGTGTTTACTTCAATTCGAGGGCGATTAACCTCGGAAACGTCGTGAGCATCACGTTAAAAGACGAAACTGTCGCCTATGAGAACGTCACAATCGACGTAGTAAAGCCGAAGCGTGTATGCGCGCATCACGTCAGTCGCTTAAAAGGCGCAGAGAAGTGCAAAGCAACCGTAGTTAATCAAAAAGCATTAACAAAAAAGTCCACGATTTCTTCGAGGCTACCAGACGTGATTGAGATTTAAGCATTTCCACTGGAAAACTACCACTTTTGAAGCGTCAATTCTACGAGGTTCGTTCCTCGGAGTGGCATTACTCAAAGGGCGTTGCATCGACGTGTAGAAATCTCTACCGTTATAAACGCGATTTTGAGCATTAAACGCACGTTACCCGCTTAAAAATTTAAAGCGTGAAAAACGGTTAGATTTGCGAAATAAACGCAGATTAATCGGCATATTTGCACAGGAAATGGTGGTATTCAAAGGTTTTTAACGGTTTCTTTCGACAAATTAAGCCTTCTGCACGTTCCAATTTATGCCACATGGGTTTGCATATGCGTAGGTTTGGGATTTTGGTGGGTGTCAGTCGATGTTCGACGTAAAAAAGCAGCATCAAAATCAACCAACCCTCAAACCATACCATAAATTTCACCTCGTTGTCAGAACGCGCGTAATATATATTATATATTAAACGAACGCGTATAGCGTATTCGTCTTAAGTGGTTCATATCCACACGTTCGTCTACCTCGTATCACCGAGGACAGGTAATATCATGAAACTCAAAGGAATATTCACTAAAGCAACGCCGAAGCAGCAGTTACCATTCTTCCTTCGGCTCGTTGAGGCATCGACCTATAAGAACTCCGTTGCCGTCGAGGCAGTAGACGCGCATGGCAAGCGTATTGCTCTCATCTGCCGTATCTCCACCGAGATGGGTGTTGAGATGTACGACGACGTGCCAAAAGAACTCGGCTTCCCAATGGACGCGGGTGAGTCAACGTCTGTACTCGTCCAGAGCGAAACCACTTGTTAAGGTGAATCATGTCGAGAGTCAAAGAGTTAACTGCGTTTGTCGCCGAGAGAAAGGCGAAGAACGATGTATTGCGAGCAGAAATACGGGATAACACAGTCGCTATCACCGACGCAGAGATTATCCTCAAGCGTATCGAGGACAACAAATTCTACGCCGCACTCGAAGTAATATCGTCGGGCTGTGTATGCGCTGGCGTTCGTTGCGACAACTGCATCTACGACGGACATTGTTCGTTCAACACGCTCATCGACGAGGCCAGACGTATCAAGAAGGAACTTGAGGCGAACAACTTCACGTTCAAGCGCCACGAGTAACGTCGGAGATTGCTCCCTATTTTTAGAGGTTCAATGCCTCTACGACGTGTCGCACCATCGAGTGCAGAAGGATTTTATGAAGAAAACTTTTACCGATGTATTCCGCTATTACTGCCCTAACTGCGGCGAGGAAATAGACGGGGAATACGATAGCACCGACGACACCACTACATGCACATCGTGCGGTAGCGTTCTAAAGGTCGGTGACGGCATAGCGACAGCAGGAACACCGAACCCAGGTGTATTAACGGGGAAACTTTTCCTCATATGCCCGAACTGTAAGACGGAAACTGACGAGGACGTAGCGCGCAAAGGCGACGGAGAGTTCGTATGCCCGACGTGCGGATTCATGGGAGCCACCGAGGGTGGACTGTATTAAGCCGATGGCTTTAAATACTAATAAGGAGAAGTAGTATTATGCAATTCAAAAATACTGACGAACTTAAGGCGGCGCTTCGAGGACACATCGGAACGACGCAGTATCACCGCAACGGATTCTGTCTGCCACATACAGACGGAGTTGCCGACCTTATCGAGATAGCCTCGTGTCATTGGTGGATTTCGGATATGAGCGTCGTCGCTCGCATGAAGCCGAAGGTGCGCGCACACAACTTTCAGGTCTGGAAACTCGTCGTCAAAGGCGGGAAAGCAACGTCATACATCGAGGATGGCAACGACAATCTCCTCTACAAACAGTCGTATTCAATGACGGACTTCCCTGAAGGCGAGTTCTCGGTATGGGTTGAGGGCGGCATTATCATCCTCCCGTCGGAGCATTAACATGCCCGTCAGCATACGTGGGAAAGTCGAGAAATACGGAGAACTGCCGTCGTTAGTCTACGACGCGGGTTCTCTTTCTTTCGGTGAACTCATCGCACGTCACGAGGGTAAGCACATTCAACTGACGATAAGCGTGAAGGAAATCCCATGATAGACGTGATTCTCGTCGTGGCCTGTATCGGCTACGTCGTTTTAATCTCTGTGGCACTATCGACCATCTTCGTATGCGCGTCGCAGATGCTCATACGTTCATTCTTTGCCATAGCGTATCCATGCAGAATACTGCCGACCATTTCTCGCAGAGCGTAATAAAGGGTTGCTGGAAGGTTAAAACATGAAGTATCAAACCACGTTCAATGCAATTGTGTCAATCTCGACAATCAGTATCGCGTTCGGACTACTCGGTATAATTATGGTGTTACCATGAACTACGAAAGACAGACGATAAAAGTCGTGCAGTCACGACAAGAGAACGACGAAGAATACCTCGCTCGGTTAGCCAATGAGAGCGCAATGGCGTTAGAGAAGGCTTTCTCCGACGTTTCATGTGAGAGTTTCAAGACGAACAAAGAATTTCACGACTGTTTCCACTGTAAACTCTACGCAGCGCAGAACGTCGAGGACTTCACCAATCTCGGCAAGAAATACCCTGAAAAGTGTGAAGTGCGGCTGGCGATAAACCAACTGAACAGCATCAGAAATCTCATCGTTACGGGGAAACCGTAACCTATCCCACGCTTTTTATCGGCTCATTACCGAGGAAGCGCATAGCCCGACGATGGAACGCCTGGGCATAAGGTTTAAATACTTTGAAGGAGTATGATTGAGCATGACAGACATGGTTTACATCGACGAGAGTGGGCGCAGATACACCCATGAACTCGTCTGGACGAGGAAAGCAGACGGAACGCTCGACTGCGATTTCGTCAGACACTATCTACGTGACGATAGTGAGGACTGCGAATTGAACGCTCGCGTATTCTACGACGAGGACATCGCCAGACTGCTCGCATGGTTCGAGTATGAGGAAATATTCGACGGGAGTATCTTCGAGTTCTGGATGTGCAACGACTGTGGCGACTTCATGACCGACGACATTGACGGTGAGCGCCACATATACGAGGGAACAGCCATCTGTCAGAAGTGTTTTGACGACGACTATACCTCGTGTTATATGTGCGACAGAATTATCCACATGGACGACGCGCACTCCGTCGAGGATGGATGCGTATGCGATGGTTGCTACGAGGATAACTATTCAGTCTGTATCGACTGCGGTGAGTATTTCAACAACCGCGAGATGTATCACGACGAGAACGATAGTTCCCTCTGCACCCGTTGTTACAACCATAATTGGACGAGGTGCAATGACTGTGGCAACTTCGTTCACAGCGACGATATGTGCTGCGACGACAATGACGACAACGACGGTTGCTACTGTCAGTCGTGTTGGGAAACAAGTGGACGCGATGGTAGGCCAGACGAGAACGGTATTCATAAATACGGCTACCGCCCTGAACTCGACTTCAAAGGCGACGGATTGCTTTACTTCGGAACAGAGATGGAAATCGACGAGGGCGACGTTTCACGATTCGATATGTCGAAACTCTCCGACAATTTCTACTGCTGCCACGATGGTTCACTCGGATGGAAGGGCTTCGAGATTATCTCTCACCCAATGACGTATGAGTGGATAATGGAACACCGTCCATACGAACACGTCTGCGAACTCGCAAAGGCGGCGGGATACCGTTCACACGAAACAAAGACGTGTGGTTTACACGTTCATATGTCCAGGCGAGCCTTCGGCGATTGCTACGACAGCAAAACCGAGGAACGTATAACCTCGTTCATCTACTTCTTCGAGAAGTTCTGGACTGAAATCGTCAAGTTCTCACGACGGAAGCATGACTTCACCATCTACGACGAGGTCTTGAACGAAATCGACGCATACGCCAAGCGCATGTGTGAGGTATCCGAAGCCACGCCGATAACTCATAAGGTTGTAGATGAGGCAAAGTCAGAGAAGCGCTACGACAGATACACATGCGTAAACCTCACCAACTCCGAAACTATCGAGGTTCGTATCTTCAAAGGCACGTTAAACGTGAACACTATCATCGCCTCGATACAGTTAATCCGTCTATTTCACAGCCTCTCTGTGTTCGACGTGGATACCATCGAGCATATGACATGGGCGCAGATTAAGGAATACGCCGTTCAGGATTACCCTGAACTTCTGAAATACCTCGCAGAGAGGGGATTGTAATGGAGAAAATTACCAAACAGCAAATCGCAATGAACGTCGTTCTTAAGGGCGTTCTCACCATCGCAGCGTTTCTCGTGTACCCTTATAACATCTTCGTAGCGGGGATGTTAATGGGATGGATAATCCAAGAAGGCTTCGGACTTATCATCATCACGATAGCATTTATCACCGTTAAAATATGGGGGAACAAGTAATGTGTATCATCGTGGTCAAGCCGAAAGAATCAAACCTTCCGTCGAAAACCATCATCCAGAATTGCTTCGAGAACAATCCAGACGGCGCTGGATATATGTATCGCCGAGGTAAGACGATTCATATCGTCAAAGGATTCTTCGACGTGGATGCTCTCTGGAAATCCCTTCAAGCCGTGAAGGAAGCAGACGTGTGCATACACTTCCGATGGGCGACACACGGCGCAGTCAATCGAGGTAACTGCCACCCGTTCCCTATCACTGACGACGTTCACGAGATGCAGAATACGAGGGCGCATTGTAAGGTTGCCGTCGCTCACAATGGGATTATTCACGGCATGAAAGCCTCGAAGTATATCTCCGATACGATGATGTTCATTAAGACGATGGACAAGTCGAAGAAAATCGAACACCAACTCCTCAAAGACGACGGAAAATTCTGTGTGTTCACGGAGAAGCAAGCGTATATCATCGGTGAGTTCCTCTACAACGAGGGTATCTTCTATTCCAACGACGACTACAAAGAGGTTCATAAGTATATCCCCGACAGTTTAGAGGACGACATGCTTAAGATGTGCAACGAATGTACGTCGCAGACATGCGAGGGATGCCCGTTCCTCGACGAGTATGAGAAGTTGAACGCCTCTGAAATCGAGTTCCTTAAGGGCGACAAAGCCTTTAAGGACGACGACAGAGATATGGACGACGCAATTAACGAGATGTGTTAAGATGTATTGCGACATATGCCTTAACGGTGGTGGTTCTGCCTTCCAGAACCGTGATGATATAGGAGAGATACTCCTTAACATCAGAAATCGTATCGTAGCAGGAGAACAAGACGGCGATGTTCGTGACTTAAACGGTAACGACATCGGATGGTTTATGGTTGGTGGTGAGGAGTAATGGTTCACATTCATCCTGATTTTAAGACGAAGAAAGCCTTCAAAGAGGCCGTAGCCCAGGGCGTAAAGGTCGAGGTATTTAATACTATGTTTCCCCTCGCATCATCAGGGCGCGCATGTGTTGAAGCACCCGCCGATTATCATCGGTGGTATGCCGAAGTAGAGTATGAGAACTACATCGTAACAAAGGTGAAAGCATGATTACAGACGCAGACATTGACAAGACAGAATTGCATCTCGCCGAGAGTATATCGGTGAAGTATCGTAACAACGAGATGAGCGCGACAGAATTGGGGAACCGTCTGAAGTATCTTCACGAATACGCGACACTCATGAAGCGCGCATTGGAACACATGAGGACATTAGAGGTGCGCTTATGAAGGAAATCGTCCTCGTAAATAATGGCGGTTGCTATTCTGACTACGGCATTAAAGGAATTGTCCTCGTGAATAAGAAGGATAAGGCCAGAGTCCAGGACGTAATCACCGAGGCGCACACAGAATACACACGTCTGCATCATGAGGCGCGTGAAGCGGAAGAAGAAGCGAGGCGACACGTTACGGGAGTTATCGTGAAGTATCCTTCCGAAACCTCTATAATCAAAGAGTTCTGCGAGAAGAACAACATGAAATACATCGAGGATTATCTCGAAGTTTCATTCGAGGACTGGTAATATGATTGAGATGCCTTACGTCAATGACGATGAACCAATGGGAGATAACTATGAATACGGTTATTTCCCTGACAGTATCGAGAATGGACAGATGGTAATGAACGAGGGTGCAGTCGATGGCTACGCTTGACGGTTTCTATCTCGTGAAAGTCGGTAAGCAATACTACAAATCTCATGGTGTTCTCACCGATAACAAAGAGGAAGCATACGCCTTTATGCTCCCTCATTGCGCCAAAGGTTTAGCAGAAAGACTTAACGGAACAGTGGTGTTAAAGTAATATGCCTCACGATGATAAGCAGTCGGACTTATGGTGGCACGACGCAATCATGCCGACGTGTATCGCAGAGAATTGGCTTCATTGTATCCGTGACTTGGATATGTCGATGGATGAAGTTAAAGTTACCATCGATAAAGCCCTCGTTGAGTTGAAGAAAAACCGTGAAGTGCTACGGGAAGTTTACCTCGAAAAGCGCAGACTTGAAGGAGTGAAATCATGAAGTTTGAAAGAATTATTACGAAGAAAACCGTTATTGTTGAGGAGAAAGAGAACGACAAAGAATTTGCAGCGCGTATATTCAAAACTCTCGCCGATGAATTTGATGGCGGCGTGTTATATTGCTGCTCAAATTACGTCAAAGGTTCTGACTGTACGAAATGTAAGATGTATCTCCCTATAAAAAAGGCAATCAAGAATGTTCCAACGACGGGAGAAACTCAATGCGCTATCATCGCTATAAAATATTTGGCACGTCATATTGCGGAGAAACTTTAATTACTTTTTCGGCGGGTCAAACCGTTGTCGAAGTGTAGCCCGATATGGGCAGCAGATTTAAATAGTATTGCGAACAAAGTTATATTGGTGACTGACATGAAACGACTAAAAGTTTTAGGACTATATTCGGGGAAGCAGTCGTGGGAACGTCCTTTCATCGAGGGTGGTCACGATGTGGAAACTCTCGATATTGTACCGAAGTTTAAATGCACCTTTACAATGGATGCTTTGGACTTTGAGCCGAAGCGACATTACGACGTGGTCCTGGCGTCACCGCCATGCACATACTTCAGTGTTGCTCGTCAAGTGTTTAACAATACACCAAAGGCAACCACTCCTGAACAGATGGAGTTATCGAGGGCATGGTTTGGTAAGGCAATCTCTGTAATCAATACAGTAAAGCCGAAGTTCTTTCTCATCGAGAATCCCTCATGGGTTCGAGGTGCGAGGTATTACTTCCCTGAACCATTCATCCTAGGTAAACTCACACCACCAATGAGAGTGGACTACTGTATGTATGGATGCACGTCGATGAAGCCGACTGATTTATGGACGAACATTCCGATTGAGTTTCGTCGATGCAATCACGCGAGGAATGGACATCGCTCGTTCCAACTCACGCATGGTAGCGTGTCACGTTCAGTAATACCCGAAGAACTGACGAAGCACGTCTACGAGGCTGTAATAAGAGGCTGGCATGACTAAACTAACGATGTGGATGATAGTGGACAACCACTATTTTCTTGGTAAATGCACCCGTAAATTCTTAACGGCGGCAAATGTATGGGTTACGACTGACGCATGGAAACTCATATGGTTCTTCTCGAAGAAGAAACTTACGTATGAAGCGCTCGACGCAATGCCGATTAAGCGAACAACAATGCACGTCGAAGCAATCGACATCACGGTGGACTAATGACAGTATATTACTATCTTAAGAAGGACGGAGTTACTCTCGACCATATCAGACAAGATACGGAGAGAGTTCCTTTCAGTAGTTTCGACTTGCATTATCTCGTCGATAATCTACTTACATTCCCCGATGAATCTATACCATCATTCTTTACGAGGGTATGCACATACTCGTCGTGTGGTGCGAGTGCCATGATTGATGGGTGTTATTACTCCGTAGAATATGAGGTTGATTAACATGGGAGAAACTGACTTGGTATCATTCGACAAGTTGAGAGCGCGTATCCTCGAACATGGTTTGAAGGATATGTATCTCGGTAGTGATGGCACTTGTGTCACCTTTATCCTCAACGATGGTGAGGTATTCAACCTCTATACTACCGAGGAAGATGTTGAATATGCGCGCTGTAATGAATGGGCGTATGTTCAATCGGAGTTAAGGGTAATGCAACAGGTGGAACCATGACGGAAACTTGCATCCCTCATAATGGATGGTGTTTTATCGCTACACATAAGAGTGGTGGTAAATATTTATACGTCAGTAAGAAACCATTATCAATGTCTGACGTTGCAAAGTGGCAGAACATGGATACGATTGTAAGTATCTCTAAACCAGATGTAAATTCAGTGGTGATTATTGAATGACAGACAAACTCGTAATGAAATTTAAATCGACGAATAAATACGGTGGAGAAATGACTTGGTTCGTCGACAAAAAAGGTATCGCATATCGTGGTGAGTGGACAAAACATGACACTCGCACGAGGGAACAGATTCTCGATATGTTCGAGTTGTATAAACCGAACGCCGACAAGTGGGAACTTCACTTCTATCCGCAGAACTTTGCGTTGGTGAAATAATGACAGAAAAAATTATTATGTCGTTCAGGTGGACGCACTCAAATGGATTCATGAAGTGGACATTGACAAAAGATAAGAGAGTGCGCATGTCTATGGACAATGACAAGCGAGGTAGAATTGTAACGAAGGCAGCACTCGATGGTATGAGGCATCATCTCGTTGATAATTCAGTAACTTGCATCATGTATTTCAACGCATATGCCTATGAGCGTGTGCGGAAAGACTAATCAATTTTTGTGTGCGTTATCAGACGTGCGGTTCAATCCGACATACGAGGTCAGCCTAGCCCTGGTGTTAGGCGAGAAGAAAACATTTAAATACTTTCAAAGCAAAACAATTTGAGGCACCATGAAATCCCAAGTTTGGATAACGAAACACGAGGGAAAGATGGAAGGTATTCGTTCCATCTCTACCAATCCGTTGAGCAATGAGTTCTGTCAGGCGATGCACAACTGCAACAACGACAGAATTATCTGCACGAAATGTTATGCGACTGCCCTCGTTGGATTCCGTCAGTCATTGAGGAATCACGTCGAGGAAAATGGACGCATCTTAAGTGAGCGCGTCCTCGCTCTCGAAGAACTGCCGAAGTATGGCGACTATCTCATGAGGTTTCATTCCTTCGGTGAGATTATCAACCACACTCACGTCGTAAATATCTTCAACATCTGCTATAATAACCCGCAGACACAGCATGTAATCTACTCGAAGCGCTGTGATATGCTCGAAGATATGATTCATCTTAAGCCCGACAACCTTAAGATTATCGAGAGCAATCCGTTAATCAACGCCGTGATTGAGTTCCCACGTTCATCAGTAGCCGATATGGTTTTCAACGTGGTCACTCCTGAATATCTGGAGATTCATCCAGAGTATAAGGCGACATGCAAGATGGCATGTGATTCATGCCGTCTGTGTTACAGTAAGAGGAACACAACGAAGTTCATTGTGGAGATGCTGAAATGAGTAAACTCTTTATTATGACGGTTCGGAATTATTTCGTGGACAGACAGATGAAACTCACCGTCGAGAATGGACGATGCTTTATCCGAGAGTATCGGTTGTATCCTCGCCAGGATATTATGACGAGTGAGAAAGTGGTAACGCAGAAGAAGTTTATCAAAACCATCGTGGCTAACATGGCTGCGAATCTCGATGCGTCATCGGTAGCCGATGTATATTTCAACGGTTACAACTACAAACAGTTTATGAACAAAGGCAATTGCTTGGAGTGAAATCATGACAGAATACAAAACATCAGACGGAGTATGTATCATCCACGTCAGCGATGATAAGAAAGATGTATCGGCATGGATAGACAAAGGTTCATCGGCATGGTATATTAAACCCACCGAGAAAGATATGTATCGCTTCGACCCTGAACGTGCGCTTAAGTTCATGCACCATAAAGTAATGAAGGGCGTGGCACGTTGTTCAAAGTGTGGATGGGAAGGCGCGAAGTCCGAGTTTAAATTCGGACAGTTCGCTGAACTTCTGTGCGTCGCATGTATCGAGGATAGAGTAAAGCAAGTCGAGGAAGATTTAAAGACAGGAAACGTCTGTCGTATCTGCCGTAGACCTCGGAGTATCTGCTGTTGTTGATTCATATGTCAATGACAATGTGTGACGAGTGTGAAGAACTTATGGACATAGATTTTACGTCTGTATTTTTTCACAAGAACGGAAAGATTTATTGCATCGCTTGTGCAGAGAAGCACAACTTTCAAGAACCAGAGGACGGAGAATTTAGTGGTTAATATGACGGACAAAATCATTATTTACAAAGACGGAAAGACGTATTATGTACCGACGAACATCATCGGATATGGTGCGTTCATTGAAATTAACGGCGCATTGATTGAGAACCCAACATCATCGAAGTATATTGCTTCGACACAGATAAGTTCAATGCGTCTGGCCACGAGGACAAATGTTCCATCGTTATATATCTATGGCGATGAACACATGAAGGCGAAGGACTACGACACCAGGCTTGCCGAACTTCAATCTACATACAAAGAGAAGATTGATGAGAAGTTCGACGACGATGGATATAAGATGAACGTCTGTATCTGGAAAGATAAGAACGCAGAGAAGGAATTCTATCGTCTGACTAACAAGTTCACTCGCATTGATAAACCTATCGTTCAATACGGTGAGTATCTTAAGTTCGAGGTAGTCACTCTGCCAAAGAATAACAGTAAATACATCATACCAGATTGGAAAACCTCTGACCTGCTCACCGATACATGCACATTCATGCGTCAGCAGATGATGAGCGATATGGTTAACCGTCTGAAAGCAGAGAACCCATCTCTCGAAGTAACCAACTATATAGGCAGTAGTTCATCATCAGTATATATCAATCACAATTCGTATGTGTTGCCGATATATAATAAGATGCTGCGGGGAACACTCGCCGCATGTAAGCAAGCAGAGAAGGAAGCATCGGACGCTATCACCAAATGGTTCGCCCTCGAACTTGGAAAGATTCAGCAGAAACCTCTACAATCTGCAACTGCTACCCTCAACGCAGTTAATAAAATCTATTCACTAGCAAAGGGTGTGCAGACAAAGGTTGCCACGAAGCGAACATATGTTGACTGCACGACAGCCATCTATCAGTTGAAACTCGCCCTCGAACAAGAGATAAGTTTATGATGCCACCATCACCTTATACTGATGATACCGTCGATGATTTCCTCGGTGATGCAGACTGATACAAACATTTAAATAGTTTTGCGAACATAATAATAAGAGGAGAAGCGAAATTAATGAATCTTACACCTAAACAAAGGGCGATTCTTGTTTCACTCTATCGACGTTATGTTGAAACTGGAAGGAGAGATACATTCGTAGCAACGAAAGGCATATCTTCTTCGACGATGAAGTCATTCTATAAAACTGGCTACATCGAAACAGACAGAGCGATTCAGAATGTGCCATCTAACATGCGTATCTCTGATGCTGGTGTTGAAGTGATGAAAGAATACTTCGATAAACGTAAGAAGTCAGTCGATGCAATCATCACTCGCAATAAACGATTCATGAGATTCGTTCAGAACACAGAAGAAAAAAGGTTGATACTTCTGGACTTCCTTCAAGGTTCACCACTATTGGCTCCGAATATTACTGTCACCCACATTGGTTATGGTATCTTCGAGGTTAATACGCCAGGTTTAACTGAACAATACTTCGGTGTGTATAATCTTACCGAGGGTAATGCAGTTGAAATAGGTGGGTGTCGAGTGGTTGATAAGGGAAGTCAGAAGTATTACATCGAGAAGGTGAAACTTCTATGAGTAGCACGAAGGACATAAAACTTTTCAATGAACACCTCGATAAAATTCGTGATAAATTTATCGATGAGTATAACAATATCACCGAGAGGATGCAGACTTATGATGTGTCTGCTTTCAACTCTGAACTGCAATCTGAATTTGCTTATTACTCGAAGAAATATTTCGACGAGGAAAAGTTTAAAGAGGTAATCAAGTCTAAATATGACATTGATTTAGACGACCCAAGCGTCAAAGATATGACGATTGATTCGGTGTATTACTACTCTCATGCCTTTATATCTCTCGAAGCATTGAAGTGTTTCGTGAAAGCGAACAACATTACGACAGAGGAAAGTAATGAAGGCATGGTTTACAGTGGTTGAATACTTACGCTGTCCGTATTGTGGCATGGTGTTCGACCCCAAAGGATTGAAGTTTGTTGAAGATGGTGAGGACGAAGATGAAGTTCTCTCATGTCGTTTCTGTGGTAGACCCGCAGCATTGAATCGAGGAGATAGGGAGAAGCGAATATGAAACGAGTTACGATTATGCTTGCTCGGCAGAGTGTGACAGAGGAAGTTTATGATGTCACTGTCGAGGATGATGTAGCGAAAAATCTTGAGACTTTCAAGGATAACAAGCAGGAACTATCGGATATGATAGACGATGTTTATCAGCGTGAGGTTCGGCTTGGAAACAAAGCAACGCATCATGTCAACGACGTTAATGATACCGTCACGTATCTTAAGATGAAAGTCGTTGGTGTTAAGGAATGAGAGTTGCTCATGTGAGGGATGATTTCATGGAGAGTTATCGTCTGCTTCACATCACTCTCAACGACCCGCCTCATTATGGGTTGATTCGAGATACGAATATAACGATGGCGCAATGGGAGATGTCAATCGTTAGTCTTAAGATGTTAAACACTGGAAGATTACTATGAAGAAAATCAATGAGAGTGTTGCCTTCGGTGTTGTATCTGTCGTCGAGATGAAAGACTTGATTGACAGTGAGCGCAACGAGGACAAAAAAGAAACACTCAAATGTGTGAGGTTTAGTTTCTATTACCTCATGGACAATCTCATAAACCAGTTCGGTGTTAGTAGTGAGGACATTAAAAATGCTCTCGTCGAGAATGGTTATGAGTATCGTATGGCATGTGAGTTCGTCGATGCTTACAATGATTGGGCATCGCACGTTATAAAGGTAAATGAAAGGGGAGATAATACATGACTGCAAAACTGAAGTTAAACCAGAAGAAATTCAACAAGATGATTACAGGCCTGGCCGCCACCTGGAACTGTGAACACCCATGTTCATCATGTCCGTTTAACATTACGGATAGTAAAGCATCTGACATGATTGATGAACTGACTCACTCCGAGCATTGTGGTGCAGTCGCTATACGTCAGATAGCAAAGCAGATATTCTTTGCTGACGCAAGCAAGAAGAACAAGAAGCAACTTCACCGCCTGTAATTATGACTTACTTTGCTTATGTGACGAGGATTAAAAACCTTCGTCCTATACCCAAAGCCGACAATCTTGTCGTCGGTGATGTGTTCGGACAAGAAGTTGTCGTCGGTAAGGATACAAGAGAAGGACAGTTAGGACTTTACTTCCCTGCCGATGGACGACTGCTTCCAGAGTATCTGCAATACAACGACTTGGTTCGTAAGGTTGCAGAAGATGGAACAAAATCAGGTGGTATCTTTGCCGAGAATGGTAAGGTGCGCGTTCAGAAACTCCGAGGTCAGAAGTCGAATGGTTTCTTCACAGCGTTAAAGACGCTTGAATATGCTGGTAATATCGACGACCTCAACGAAGGAGAAGAACTAAACACATTTCATGGGCATCCGTTCTGTGAGAAGTACGTCGTTAAACGTAACGCATACACTGGCACGAATCCAGCACCAGAAACACAGAAGGAGAAGTTCTTATTCTTCCGTAAGCACCACGACACAGAGCGTATCCTCTACAAACTCGACGACATTGAGAAGGGCATGAACCTTGTGATAACCGAGAAACTTCATGGAACATCACAGCGTTCAGCACATGCACTAATGTCGCAGCAAACTTGGTGGGGAGCCTTAATAAACCGTTGCTGCAAACGAACACTCATCAAGCCTACAATCACATGGAAGTATGTATGCGGCACTCGCAACACCGTAATAAAGGATTGGGAGCGACACACTGGTTTCTATCAGGAGAAAGAAGGCTTCCGTAAAGAACTGCATGACAAATACTTCGACGGTAAACTCAAACCAGGCGAAACTGTCTACTATGAAATCGTCGGTTACACTCTCGGAAGTTCTCTCATCATGCCGAGTGGTAAGACAGAGAAGATTCAGGATAAAGAACTGACGAAACGCTACGGGAAGGACATGAACTTCACCTATGGTTGTCAAGAAGGACAGCACGAAGTCTATGTCTATCGTATGTCTATCACTGGTGAGGATGGTAATGAAGTTGATTATACCACCGAAGAAATGGTAACTCGTTGTAACCAGATTGGTGTAAATGTAGTTCCCATTCTCGAATCATTTGAGTTTAGTGGAGACATCGACAGACTTGTTGAAATCTGTAAAGGAAATGCAAACGGATGTTCAACTCTCGATGGTCACCACATCAAAGAGGGTGTCGTTATTCGTAATGATTGCAACCAGTGGCAAGCATGGAAGTATAAGTCCTATGAGTTCGACGTGCTAGAGGACAACATTAAACTCGAAGGCTCGTCGGATATGGAAGAAGAATCATGAGCGCACACGACATGACCAACGCCTTACGTATATGGATTGGAAACAATTCATTCGATGCTAGACCAGAGGATTGTCAGTATCGACAAGTGGTTGATGTTGAAGAACTACTCTCACAGATTGAGGAGTTAGAGGAAGAATAAATGGTTGAAGTCGTAAACATTCGCAGTTGCTCTCCTCGATGGGGTCAACCTGGCGATGTAAAAATTGACAGGACTACCTCTTGGGGTAATCCTTTTTTCATGCACAATGAATCTGAACGAGATGCAGTCTGCGATGCTTACGCTCTTTATATCATGCGTATGTTAAAGGACGGGCATCTCGACATCTCCGAGTTATTCACGGCGAAGCGTCTAGGTTGTTGGTGCAAGCCCAAGAGATGTCATGGCGATTTTCTTAAGAAGTTAATCGAAGATGATAAGTATGACAATTCATGACAAAGAACTTGAAGCACTCGTCGCAGAGCAAACCAAATTGTTTCTCGATGAAGCGACAATAGAACAGAAACAAGATGTGTTAAAGCGCATCGTTGCAAGACAGAAGATTTTGATGAAGGTGAAAAGAGATGATGACTGATGACGAATGGAATGAATTTTCTTCCAAATGCAAAGTTATTGGTATCGTCCGAGGTGGTGCATTTTGTCACCACTCCAAACGGACGGAGTATTGTACGAAGGAACGATGCCCAAGAGCAAAGAAGTGAAATCATGTGTTCAAAATGTAATGGAACCTGCGACGGAGAAGTAGTTCTCTGTCAATGGGTAAGCGCAGTAGTAAAGAAGTGTGACCTCATCCCTATGTGTGACGAGTTTATTAAGGATAGCATATGCAATCACTGTCCTCGTTCAGAACAACTCGACCTCGGAATGAAACCGAAGGAACTACTTCGTAATCTCAAAGGTGAGTGAATGAGAGAAGTTAATATCTGCCTTCGTTATAAGTGTTCTCAATGTGGAGAATACTTCGACGTGATGTGTGTCACTAATTTTGGTGAGGACATTCTTGAACAGCCACCTATCGTCGTGTTCAATATGTATCATCGTGACGTAGTGCATACATGCTATGGTAAAGTTCCAGATGGACGACAGAGATTCTTCGGACTTGGTAAACTTGTCGGATGGTCATGGAGATACTTCGATGGTGAGTCTAGCAAGAAAGTTTGAGTTAAGACGAGAAGGCAAATGCCCTCGTTGTGAACAGTTCGTCGATGTTAATTCATTCAGAGATGAATTGAGCCGACGTGAATTTAGAATAGCGGGATACTGTCAGACCTGCCAGGACAAGATTTATGGAGTATGATGCGACAGAAATATCCATGAGATACATCGTTTACTTCATTGTATTCATGTTTTTCATAGGCGTTGGTGTGAAGTATCACGTATATATTATTAATATATTATTCGGACTGATGCCAGTATGAGTGACGAAGATTTCGTAGCAGCACAAGCAGGTTCATCTCCATGCGTGGAGTATGTTCCAAAGCCAGAGGTTAATAAAGCCTTCACACGAGGGTTTTTCTCTGGTATATTTGTAACGACAATTGCGTTTCTCTTTATCCTTACTGTGGTATTATAATGCCTTACTGCATTATCTGTGGTAAAGAGATGGAGCATCACCAAGATGGGTGTTGCTCCGAGGAGTGTTGGTTCCAGATGTTTAATGGAAACAATTACCATTATCAAACGGGGATAGCACTCACAGAATCAGAGAAGAAAGCACAGAGAAAAAGATTGGGGTATGTTAAATGAGAATAGTTTACGATATTGATGGAACAGTTGACCTCAATCTTTGGGGAGCATGGACTCATCAACCGACGGGAAGAAGGTTCCTTAATCCATGCGTCAACCCAGTGAAGGTCAAGTATGTTATCACTGGTCGTCCTGAAACAAGACGTGAATTAACTCTTGCACATCTGAAAGAACTTGGTGTAACACCGAAGGTTCTTTTAATGAATCCTCTTGGTATAACGGAACCCAAGTATTTATATATGATGAAGGCGAACTATTTACGGGTGTTGCTTGCAGATGTCTACGTCGATGACGATCCAATGTGGACGAAGAATCTTCCAAAGTATTGGGATGGAATAGTTTGTAACACGACGGAGTTGGGAAGGTATGTCTGATGAACTTCTCGTTGAATGTGGATTTCAAGAAAAGGACTGCGAACATCGATATAAAGATTGCGTCTGCCAAGTTCACCTCGAACCTTATGGTAGATGCCCAGGAGAGGATGAAGAATGAGCAAAGGATTAACAGTCGATAAAGCGACGCGCACCTATAACTACATGCGGTTCAAAGACGAGTGTTTCAAAAAGAAACATGCGAAGATTCTCGCGCAGAATAAAATTAACGAGAAAGAACTTCATGAAATCGAACACGCAACATGGGTGTATGTCAAGTGTTCTTGCTGTGGTGAGATGTATCTCATTCACTTCGAGAAGTATTTAAAGAACGCCCTCGTCTATAAGGACTGGGTTTGCTTTAGATGTGAACAGAAAACCATCGTGAACAACCTTAAGAAACCTCATCAGTTAAATGAGATTTACAGAGGATACCATCGTGTTGATGAGATTATTTTCGCTGATAGAACTAGATTCTATATCGGGTATTTCAGCGATGGTTCTCTTGGTGGAATCGTAAGACGTATTGTTGACCAACTTGGAAGGAAAATGTACGAGGTGGAATAATGTTTGTCAAGAAAAATGATAGGATGATGAAAACTCCTAGAAAAGATTTGGACGCACCAAATCCAGTGAAGAAACAAACCATTGTCGAAGCGTCAAAGAAAACAGAGAAGAAGGTCGAAGTTAAAGCGCCAGCAAAGCGCGTCTATGAGCCAGACTATCCTACGCTTGCAAACATGGAAGATGAAACGAAGGCAGCAGGAAAGACCTCATTCGTTGCGTTCATTCAGGGAGAGCATCTCAATCTGCGTGAATCCATTGAGGCAAAATGCTATGAATGTATGGCGTACTACGTCGATGGAATTGGTGACTGTGGCTGTAAGAACTGTCCTCTCTATCCGTTCCATCCATACAACCCAACGCCAGCAAAGTTGAGGAAAGAACGTCCTGATATGAGGAAGAAGAAATGAGATTAGTATCCTTATTTTCAGGATGCGGTGGTCTGGATACAGGGTTTGAAAATGCTGGCTTTTTTATCTCTTTCGCTAACGATTGCGAGAGTAGCGTTGCAACTACTTATGGACTTAATCATCGCTGCGTTTTAAATACAGCGAAGATTCAAGACATACCATCGTATGAGATACCTGACAGTGATGGTATCATTGGTGGCCCGCCGTGTCAGTCGTGGTCTACTGCTGGTGAGATGCGTGGTATCAAAGATGAACGAGGACAGTTATTCAATCAGTATATCCGTGTCCTCAAAGATAAATCTCCTCGCTTCTTTGTCGCAGAAAATGTCGCAGGGATTCTCTCAAAGCATCACGGTGATGCGTTCAATGACATCATCAACCAGTTTGAGAAACTTGGATATACCGTCGCATACAAACTCTTAAACGCCGCAGACTATGGCGTACCCCAGGACCGCAAGCGAGTAATCATCGTCGGGATGAAAGACAAACAGTTGTTTTCATTCCCACATAACATTCCAGTTTCATTCGTTCTCAAAGACGCGCTTAAAGATTTACCAGTGAACATTGACGATCCTCTCCGATGGAAGGGAAGTTACTCACCAATTTATATGGCGCGTAATCGCAGACGCACATGGAATCAGCCATCGTTTACCATCATGGCAAGTGGAAGGCAGACACCATTGCATCCAGACTCATCACCGATGCACAAAGTTGACACTGACGTATGGGAATTTGACAACCCATCTAAAGCGTTCCGTCTATCGACTCACGAGTGCGCCAGGATTCAGACGTTCCGTGATTCATTCAAGTTCAAATCGACGACGCTTGATAACGTCTATAAGATGATAGGCAATGCTGTTCCAGTGAGGTTCGCTGAAGCAATTGCCATCGCATTGAGGGATCAATTATGATACCACTGACAGGAAAGTATGGGGAAGCACTCATAATGATTGATAACGTCGAGGAAGGCGTTATCTCTCAAACTCTTTCGATGTTGAACACGCCTCCATTCACGAATCCAGTTCGTATTATGCCCGATACTCACGAAGGTAAGGGTTCAGTAATTGGATTCACCGAGAAGTGCAATGGAAAGGTATGTCCTAATACCATCGGCGTAGATATTGGCTGTGGTGTGGACGCATATAAATACGACTTGGATTTCGATGAAGCAGACTTTACCTTTGAGATTCTTGACGAGCAGATTCGTTCAAATATTCCTCTTGGATTCAACATTCACAATGGTAAAACATTCCTCACTTCATATATCACCGTCCAAGCACAGCGACAGTTAAACACTTTCACTAAACATTACAATGACATGCTTGGAACTGACTACACTCCCGTTGATTATTATGAACATGGGTTCTTCACTAACCTCTGTAAGAAAGTAATAGCAAGTGAAGCACAAGTGATTAACGCAATGGGAACACTCGGTGGTGGAAACCATTTCATTGAGGTTGATATTGACAGGGAGAATAAAGTATGGCTCGTCGTTCACTCTGGCTCTCGTAACTTCGGACTTAAGATTGCAAACTACCACCAGAAGAAAGCAGGAAAGTCTGACCTGGCCTACCTCGAAGGAGAAGCAGCATACGAATATTTCGTCGATATGTTCTTTGCACAGCAGTATGCAGCATCGAACCGTCGTTTAATTGCTGATGTAATCTCTGATACTCTTTCGTGCAGCATCACAGAGATTGTTGAGTCCATTCACAACTACGTTGACCCGAATGATATGGTTATCCGTAAGGGAGCCATCCGTTCTTACGAGGGAGAGAAGATGGTTATACCATTCAACATGCGTGATGGAACTATCATAGCAGAGGGCAAGAGTAATCCTGAATGGAACTTCTCTGCGCCTCATGGTGCTGGTCGAGTAATGAGTAGAACACAGGCGAAGAAGAATCTCTCACTCGATAAGTATGTTGCTGACATGAAAGGTATTTGTTCAACGAGTGTTAATGCAAGCACTCTCGATGAGTGTCCTGATTGTTACAAAGACTATCAGATGATAAGTGCAGCCATTGAACCGACAGCAAAGATTCTCTACTACCTGAAACCTGTCTATAATCTGAAAGCGTAATAAGGCATTGGCAATATGCCATGCACAATTATGCAGAACGATAATTATTTTTTCTGGTAGGGTCTAATAACATGCTGCTGGAACAGTAGTTTTGATTTTGGTGATGCAATGAAACAGAAAGTAATCAACTTTGTTGGAGCGCCTGGTGCTGGTAAGTCCACTCATGCAGCAGCGATGTTCACATATCTCAAACGCAAAGGCGTTAACTGTGAACTGGTTGCCGAGTATGCTAAAGGAGTAACTTGGCGTGGAGCGCAGAACATTCTGACAGACCAACTGTATGTGTTTGCAAAGCAATACAACGCACAGTTCCGTCTGAAAGATAAAGTCGAGTATATCATTACCGACTCGCCTCTCATTCTCTCACTCTATTATGGGGAGAAGCAGAGTCGTAATTTCAAGTATCTCGTCAGAGAAAAGTGGGATGAGTTCGACAACATCAATCTCTATATCACGAGGACGAAGGAGTATAATCCTGCTGGACGTAACCAGACTGAATCGGAATCGGATAAAATTGGTGAGGCACTCATCAAAGTTCTTCAAGAAAATCGTATTAAATTTAAGACGATACATTCTGATACTTCTGTCGATGAGATTTATTATTATGTGTCGCCTCAATGGAACCATGCTTATATGCTTCCAGGGATGATACCATGATGATTAAAATTATTTCAGGTGGGCAAACTGGTGTTGACCGCGCTGGACTAGAGGCTGCAAAGGAGTGTGGTCTTGAAACTGGTGGGTATGCACCATGCGGCTACCTCACAGAGAATGGACGTGACCGTTCACTCCGTGAGTTTGGACTGATTGATTCAGGTTCAGGGTATCCAGTGAGAACAGCACTTAACGTCTATAATTCTGACATCACTCTCTGGTTTGGTAAGGGTGATACGCCAGGATTCATAGCGACAAAGCGTAAGTGCGCGCAGTATCACAAACCTCTCATGGATATGACGGGAAGTACAGCGTATCAGATTCGATGCGCTATCGGTAGTTACAAGATTGTAAATATCGCTGGCAACAGAGAGTCTACGTCGCCTGGTATCTATGATGAAGTGAAGAAACTTCTCATCGGAACTTTCACAATGGTAGTGAATGAATGACCCCATGTGAGCGTGGTGAACCATGCCCTTGGCCACTCGATATGGCAGACTGCTGTGACTGTGAAGAAATGTATGGTGATGGCGTTCAAAATAACGCCTGAAAACGAGCATTTAAATACTTTTAAAACAATCTTATATAGGAAGTGTGTTTTGAACATCTTGGATTTAATCAAATTCTTCGAGGACAAACTCGAAAAGCGAAATGCTAGGCGCGCCAAGACAGAACACTATTTGGATTTGATACGTGAACAGATACTCATTACTCGCAAGCCACATACGCCAGTAAGACCTATCTATATCGTGTTAACCAAAGAGAAGGGTTGCGCTTTCTCGTATCAGTATTTCATGAAACTCATTGAATCGAATTGGAATACACTGGTCGATGAAAATGGCAAGTGTTGTTTGATAGTCAGTAGCGAGCGTGATAAATTATGTCGCTGGTAGTATTGACATCGAACAATTACGATGGTGAGATTGTATTGACTGACGTTACAAACGCTTACTTCTTTGTAATATCACCGAAGTCATTCGAGATCAAGTGGGCGGCTTTCAAGGCTGCATGTCGGGAACACTTTGTAACCTATCACATTGTATTCCTTACACCACTCGTAGAAAATCCTGATAATGTTAAAGCATTTCTGTTTAACTACGGTAAAATGTTAAGACATTCCGATGAGGATATGAGGATTTATGATTAATGAGCGAGAGGGGATGATAGCAAACTGGATAGAGAATGAATGGGATTTACACGTCATATACGATCCCGCCTTCATCTCGAAGAAGTTTGTCTTGACCAATCGAGAAGCAAGATACTATTGCCAGAAGTTCGTAGACAAAGGCAAGTTGTGTAAAATCAAGATAGAAAATTCTATCTATTACGCAAAAGCGGAGTGGTATGCACAACTCCGACAGTATAACGCACTCGATGATGTAAAGATAACGTGAACAAAACAATTGATTAAGGAGAGAACTAACTATGGATATAAAGAAATTTGTTGCAGACCTCGTTGGGTCTGGTGTTGAGAAGAAAGCAGCCGAAGCAAAAGTAAAAGAGTGGGTTGCAAAGACACGCGAGAAGTACGGTGAAGATGTCACTGACGATAAGATTACCGCAGTCATCACACAGCACCTCGTAAAGATGAAACTGACAGCAGCATCAGGTGAGAAATTCACTGGTGTATGTGTCGGATATGGACGCAAGCGCGACAGGAATGGACGGATATTTGATACGTTCAAGCCCATCGCCGAGAACGCACAGTTGCCAGCCAACAAAGCACTTCTTAAGAAACTCATTGAGAAGGGCGACATCAAGGAAGTCACTGACGACAACACTGGTGCAATCGGTTACGCAATCATCGATAACCGTGAGTTCATCGACAAGGCAGGAAAGATTACCAACTTCGGGTTCGGTAAACCTCTGCGCCACTCGAATGAACGCCAGGGATACTTCATCGTTGACAGTGAGATTGTCGAAGTAGTCGGTGACTACGACGCACAACTCGGCAGGGAGTATCAGATATACGGCAAGAAGAAACCGAACGGAATGATTCGTGTCGGCAAGTCTGGTATCTCATCGCTCCGCACACTCGCAAAGGGCGAGATGTGGGATATGCTCTACGATGTAGCAGCAGAAGATCCACGCTCTGTATCTCTCGACGAGATGGGAGAACTCAAGCCCTATACGTTTGGTATCACTAACGCCTTCGTTAAGTCGAAGATGCAATGTTCCAACGGCGGCTGGAGACTCGGAGTATATGACGCTGACAATATGAAAGGTGTCACTGGTTTCGCAGGAAACGAGGACGTTGCAGCAGCAACAGAACTCGCCGAACCAACAACCGAAACAATTCTCCTGTTCGTTCAGGGAACGCCGAAGGGCGAGTGGGATGCAAGCCCGTCATGGGTAGGTATGTTCACCAACCCTGAATCGACATCAGACAGTTTCCTCGACGATGATGTAGAAATGGTCGAGGCGTAGAATGATAACTGTAAACTATAATTTATTTTTGCAGTTAATCTTCTACATCTGGGTGTTTAGCGGTGTCGCCAATGTAATTGTCGGCGCGTTTGAACACGATACAAAGAAACAAGCAACGGAGATATTTGCAGGCCTGATTATGCTCGCTATCGCCCTTGCATGTATGGTGTTATAATGGCGGCTTTCGGAAAGAAACAAGCAGTTGAGAAGGGAACATCTCTCGCAGATTTGTTCACTCCTTCCAACGAATTATCTCGTGTGCCAGGATGTAAACTCGGTGTCATGGCTGACGCTGGTGTGGGTAAAACTCACCTCGCATGTACCGCCAAGAAACCAATTTACTTCATTGACACAGAGAACAGCGCACGTATGATTGCAAAGAACTTCCCCGAAGATGAACAGAAAGATATTCATATCCTCGAAGTTCTTAAGTTCATTAAGGTCAAAGGTAGCAAAGAGAAAATCGATTACGGTGAGAGCCTCGAAGCAGTAATGAGTGCAATTAATCTCCTCGATGAGAAGATTCACAACACTCCTGAAGGCGAGGAAGGAACAATTGTCATCGACAGCGCTACCGATGTATGGACATGGCTGACACAGTGGTTGTATGAGCAGAAGGACTTGAAATACACGAACTCTGGTTTCCTCATGCAGACTGAATACTCAAAGCGTAACAGACGTTGGGCAGATTTCCTTACGACGCTGCGAGCATGTTCATGGCACGTTGTCCTCACATTCAAAACCGTTTCAATCTATAACGACAAAGGAGAAAAGACCGAGGAGCGCGATGGCGTTTGGCACAAGGACACCAAGTTCCTGTGGAATAACGTCGGAGAACTCCGCAAGGATGGTAAGGGTGGAAACAATTTCATTCTCATCAAGACTCGTGACGGCCCACTCCCCAATCCAGAGAAGGATGTCGTTGTTAATCCAGCATGGGTTGACATTATCAATCTCCTTGAAAAGCGTTCAGGTCTGAAATACATCTAGGTGGTTCAAATGGTAAACGAATACTACGTCGGTGGCATGGTTCGAGATATGCTCATCAACAGAGTTCACGGCACACCTATCTCAAAGCACAGTGACGTTGATATTGCTGTTGAAGCATCCTCTTACGAGGAAATGCGAGCCTTTGTCCTCGAAAAAGGAGCAGACATCAAAGTCGAAACTCCTAAATTCTTTACCATCAGAGCCATCGTTGACAAAGTTCCTATCGACTACACTCTCTGTCGTAAAGAAGGCATCTACAAAGATGGACGACACCCTGAAAGCGTTGAAGTAGGCACTATCGAGGAAGATTTGGCAAGGCGTGATCTAACAATCAATGCTATTGCCATGAATCCTTATGATCAGTCGCTCGTAGACCCTTATAATGGTCTGGCAGACATAAAGAATCGAACTATTCGTGCTGTTGGTGATGTTGAAACTCGTTGTGCTGAAGATTACTTAAGGGTGCTTCGTATCCTTCGGTTCTCCATCACTCTTGGGTTCACAATAGCACCTGACACAGAAACAATTCTCTATCATCCGCTTTACGTTGAGAATTTATTCAATACTGTGAGCGATGAGAGAATCAGAGAGGAATTTACCAAAATGTTTAGGCATAACACTGGTAAAACTCTCGATGCACTCAATGAATACCCTCTGATAAAAAGGAAAATGGTGAAAGTTTTATGGCTCCGACCGACATTCTGAAACAGAATCATTATGGGATAGGCGATTTAGTCCTGGTTGGGCAGAGATTAGATTGTTCGTTCCCATGTCGTATCACTTCTATTGAAGATGATGATGGAAACTACATCATGGAGTTTAATGGAGCATTGGTTCGTATCTCTGGTCGTGAAATACTTGGTAAGGTTCTCACACTTCAGGAGAAGTATAATAACCTATCATTCCACATGACCAAAGTTCTTACCGATCTTCAGAAGTGTATAAAAGAGAAGGAAGAACTTCGTGAAGATAGAGATGCAGCAATAAAACACAGCATCGAACTCGAAGTCCAAAATGAAATGCTTGAAAAACATTGTTCGAGGATGATTAAACACATTCTCGACTTCTATTGTAAGAGGACATGATGGCACGTTATGTATGGGAATCCTCCACCTATCATGAGGTAGCCAACAAGCCTCCAATGGTATTAATTTTTGGACGCGACGTGGACACAGGAGAAGTAAAACGATTCGGTGTCAATACTTACAAGCCGTATTACTACATTGAGGACGCACAAGGCGACCTCTTGAACTGCTACGGACAACCTATCTCGAAGGTTACATTCGACTCGGTAAAGTTATCACGCCTTGAACGCACACAGTATAAGCGTCAGAAGATTGAAACTTTCGAGTCCGATATATCGCTGGATTACAAATTCGTCATTGATAAAGGCATATCGTATGGCTTCGATGAGAACTTAAAACCCATCGAGGTTCCATTCTTAATGCCACGTATCGTAATGTTCGATATTGAAGTTGCGATTCCTTCGGAGAAAGGTATAGACGAGGCACATCAAGAGTATCCTATCGTCGCAATCGGCATGAGTGATTCGTTCACTAAAGAACGCACCATATACACATTCGGAGCAGGGAGAAAAATCAATGACCATCATACAGACTATAAAACAGAGCGAGAGTTATTGGTGGCTTTTGCAGAATATATCCACGCTCTTGACCCAGACATCGTTACTGGTTGGTGCAGCGATGATTTTGATTTTCCCTATATAAGAAACCGAGCGAAGTTAGTTCACGCTGACATCTCTGGTATTTCTCGTATGAGGAAGATGCCACCAAATGAATGGGAGATTCCTGGACGAAGCCATGCTGATATGTATCTGCTGTTCAAAGATTGGTCAAAGCCAATGGGTCAGCAGCCGTCGTATGGTTTGAAGTATATCGCCAGGACATTCTGTGACTTCAAGTATGAAGAACAAGGAGCGCATATCTGTGAGTTAATCGCCGCAGATAAATGGGAAGCCATCGTCGAATACCTAGAGAATGATATTATCGCTCTGGAAAAAATCGATGCGCGCTTCGGACTATGGAAGTATCACGAATCACTCCGTAAATTAATCGGCGTAAAGATGGACGACATCATTAAGAGAACTGTCCTCGTCGAAACTCTACTCATGCGCAAAGGAATCAAACCCATACCAGTGAAGAAAGATAGAGAGCGCGAAACATTCGAGGGTGCATACGTTCACCAGCCAACGCCTGGCATGAAGCAATGGGTGGCGTGTCTGGACTTAAAAGCGTTGTATCCTTCAATCATTCTTGCGTTCAACATCTCACCCGACATTGACGGGATGATTCCAAAGACAATCACATACGTCCTCAACGAGCGTGAGAAATTACGTGCATTGAGGATGTCAGGAGAAGCAGATGATTCAACTGAAACTAGTGAGCAGTCACTCAAATACGTGGCAAACGCCTTTTATGGTTATCTTGGAAGTATCTACGCCAGGTTGTATTACCCTGAAGGTGCTAAACAAATTACCAGAGTTGGGCGAGAAATCGCCGAGGAGTTACGCAACTACCTTATCGGATTGGGGTATCACATCGAATACGGTGACACAGATTCAACCTTCATTAGCACAGTTAAAACGGTGGCAGAAGGACTTGAAATTCAACGACTCGTCAATGAATACCTGAAACAGTGGGCGGTTCGGCATCACGTCAAACCAGAGTTTGCTCCGACGATTAAGTTTGAGAAACTCTATGACCGTGTGATGTTCAAAAAGAAAATCGGGAGTGAAGAAGCAGCAAAGAAGAAGTATGCTGGTCACCTCGTATGGAAAGATGGACATGACAAAGACGAACTCGCTTACACTGGTATTGAAATCAATCGTTCCGATACTGCGCCTCTCACTAAAAAACTCATGGAAGATTTCTTTGAGATGGTTCTCATCAGAGCCGATGTTGAAGGAGCCGTTGCTCTCGTCAGCAAAGCAATTAAAGATGTTCAGGCAGGAAAGATTGACATTCATCAGGTTGCAATCCCGAAAGCAGTAAAGGCAGACAAGAAAGAAACTGCATGGGGAAAAGGGCGACGTGCTGGTGAACAATATCTCGGCATACGTTTCGACCAGAGTGATAAACCTAAACTGCTCTACTGTAAAGCACCAGTGAAGATGATTTGTTTCAGGGATGATACGAAGCACGAGGATGTTATCAACCGCATCACAATCGACTGGTCAATCATGTGTGATAAAACCGTCACGCAGAAGATGAGAAGTCTGGTTGAATCTCTCGGTGTTAATTGGAACAGCGTCATTCTTGGTCAGACTTCATTCGATCAGTTCATCAACACTTACGATAGAGATGATGAAGATGAGCAGAACAATCCGTAGAACAAGAGTGAAAGGACAGAAGATACAGGATAAAGATGCCAGTAAATTCTGTCATCACGACATCACTCCAATTCTTAAAGGTATGCGACAATCCCAAAAGGCAGAGGACAAAGCGTACTTCGAGAGAACTGGTGAAACAAAATACAAACAGAAACCGAAATCAAGAGGTTCATCATGGTAGAGAAAAATGTAGCAGAACTGAATCATTATATGGTTCAGAAGATACAACCAATTCGGTTCATGCAAGCAAGTCTTTCACCTGAAGCCTTTAAGGGATTCCTCAAAGGCAACATCGTAAAGTATGTCATGCGTGAGGGATTCAAGAACGGTATCGAAGATGTTAAGAAAGCGCAAGTCTATACAAACTGGCTTGTCGAGTTTTGTGAAACTGGTAACATTACTGTGCCAGGAGAGAAGAATGATTGAGCCAATGCTGCTTAAGTCGTGCAAAGATACTGATCTCAAAAAATATGAAGGCAGTTTCATCGCACAGCGCAAGCATGACGGCACTCGTATCATCGCAAAGCGAGATGAGAATGGAGTAGAACTCCAGACTCGAAGTGGGAAGAATGAACTCTCCTCGGAGTATCCAGACATCGTTGATGAATTGAAACTCACTCATGTCAGGAAGTTTGTCCTTGATGGTGAGTTAGTATTCTTCCGCAAGTCAGATGGTAAAGAGGAGTTTCTCACCGGCCTGGCCGTGGAAACGCGCAAGGACTACGATGTTAAATTCATGGTGTTCGACATCCTCGAATACAATGATGTGAACATGCGAAGTCATCCTCATTACAAACGTGATGAATTGCTATACACATTCTTCGATGTTAATTCATTCAAGAATATCCAGCAAGTGAAAAACTACAAAGAACGATTCAATGAGTTGTTCGATACTGTTATCGCTGCTGGTGGTGAAGGCATTGTCCTGAAGAAAAAGTCCTCGATCTACAAAGATGGTAAGCGGAGTGCTGATTGGCTGAAGGTTAAGAAGCAGGATACCGCAGACTGCTTTGTGATAGGTCTAATGAAAGGCGAGGGTAAATTCGAGAATCTATTTGGCAGTCTTATTATGGGTCAATACGACACCAAAGGGAATGTCAAAGTTGTTGGTGCGACAAGTGGATTCGATGATGCTACCAGAGCGTTATTACATGCTGCTGTGATGAAAGAACCAGAGTTCTCAACATATCCATCTACCAAAGGAGAACTTGGACACATCCTTCGTAAAGTCGCACCTAAAATTGTGATTGAAGTTGAATACATGGAACGATTTGAAACGGGAATGTTTAGGCATCCTAGATTCATTCGTATTCGTGAAGATAAGCAACCCAAAGATTGTGTTTACGATGAAGGATAACATAAAAGCCTGGCGCAAAAACAACCCTGATAGATGTAGGGCGGGTGCTATCTTAAGAGAACATGCTTCGTGCGGTATCAGAACTTTAATTCCCACTTCTTATTTAGAAGGTTTACTCGTCGGATCGACACATTGTTCTATATGTGGTTGCGAGTTAAATCATGAATTGGGAACTGGATATTCTTCCAATTCTCCATCGATGGATAGAATTGATAACGAAGATGAAATACGATATGACAATATTTGGATTGTCTGTCGTAAATGTAACTCAACTAAATCTGATAGAACGATGAAAGAATTTTATGACTACTGTAAATCGATTACAGAAAAGTTCAAATCTACATATGAAGGAGAGTAATTATGACAGAACACTTAAAGAACAAAATTGGAGAAACAGTAACGCACGTCTACATGAACCCAGAAGATGTAGTCATCGAGAAACTGAATGATGAATTTATTATCGAGATTGACTACGGTGAGCCAACCGAGCAGACATTCACATTCATGAAAATCTTCGTGGACATCTTCATCAAAGATGATATATTCATGGGAGTCAGTTGTCCAGAGCAGTTGGAATCCTTCGGTGAAGTTAAGGAACTCATCATCGAATACATCAAAGACCAGGGCGTAGGCGCAGTCGAGATTCATTATTGAGGTGGCCCAATGGCGTATATGGTGACGGCAGATTCAATTGCACAAGCATGGATTAAAGCCGTCGTAATGGTTAAGACTCATGGTGTATTGATTCCTACCGAATATGGGAACAACGCCATGACTCTATACGAGCCACTCGTGGTACACATTAATAAACCCTTCATGGAACCAAAGACTTGCGATGCGTTGAGTAAATTCAAGAGCAAGTCCATCATCGAATACTGTGATAAGTTTCTCACCGTTGAGAATACTGGTCACTCCTATACATACCCAAACCGTTTGTTCGATTATCCTGTGACGAAGAAAGTAAAAGTCGCGGGTGAAGAAGGACTTGGTGGCTATCATTGGGAAGATGACATCGCAACAGTCGGTAATGGTGACAACAAAGGATTCGATCAGATAAAACAAATCTATGAGAACCTTAAGGAATCACCAATCACTCGTCGATGTATGGCGCACACTTGGGTTCCAATGACTGACATATTCATGGAACATTGCCCCTGCCTTCAGGATATACAGTTCTCAATCCTCGATGGAAAGTTGAGGATGAACGCTCACTTCCGAAGCAATGACATGCTCGATGCGTCACTGTCGAATAACAATGGACTCCATGCGTTACAAAAGATTATGGCTGAAGCCCTCGAAGTTGAATGTGGATACATCGAAGTCTATTCGGGTTTCCCTCATATCTACGAGCAGCGAATGGATGATGCTAACAAAGTATATGCAGGAGCAGCCAAGTATATCACGAGGGAAGAACTGATGGAAGTGGTCATGTATGAAGATTGAGTTTGAGCGAGAGAAATTACTTCAGTTTTTCTTCGCATTGAAAGAGCAAGCAGACGAGGGATTACTCGTTATCGGCAATGGTAAACTTTCATTCCATTCTTCCGATGTAGCAAACGTCGGATTCATCGCTGCGGAGTTTAAAGTTGAAACACCTGAAACTCTGCGTATGGCGATAGATGTGCAGAAATTTTACAGCACACTCAATGCTTTGAAAACCAAAACCATAACGATTGACTTCGGACAGCATTGCCACTTCAAAGGCGGGAAGATTGAACGGGATATAATGTCACTCGTCGAAGCAGTTCTTCGAGCGCAGAAAGACCCACCACCATTGGAGTATCCTGCAATCATCGAGGTACAGGCTGTTGACTACATCGAGTTCCTTGAATCCATTGAGAAGATGGGAGCCGATGAGGGAACCTTACCAGTTAAGGTATTCTTGGAATACGATAACAAGAAGTTCACGCTGTATTCCCTGAATGAATTGCGTGAGAAAACTAAAAGTGAATTCGACATGATAAGCGTCGAGAAAGGAGAGAAGTCGAAGCATCGGTCTGGATTCAGTTTTGATTATCTTCTGAAGATTGCGAAGATTATCAAGAAAACAAAAGCAGAGAAAATCAAAATCTCTATCGGTACTAATTTCCCATGTCAGATAAGCATGGAAAACGAGTATCTCTCAATGACCTTACTCGTAGCACCGAGAATTGAGGATGATTAATTTGGCTTTCAAGAAGAAACTTACAAAGCCACCGACGCTGGAATCCTTCACTGATAAGAAGTCAGATGAAGTGAAGAACATTTCAGCGACGTGGTACATAAGTAAATCGCAGTTGGCAACCTATTCGATTTGTCCGATGCAGTTTTACAAGCGTTACATTCTGAAAATCCGAAGTCCTCCGACACCAGCGATGGAGTTGGGAACAAGGTTCCATGAGTTTGCGGAGAAGTTCGTTATCAATAACGACATGCTTCAACCTGGCGCATGGCATGAATGTATCCCAAAGCAATTCACCGAGGCAGAAAAAGAAAATGCCCGTTGGTTTATTGACTACGAATGGGAGCGCTATAACAAACTCGGACACGCATTATGGAAACCACTGTGCGTTGAAAAGAAACTCAAAAGTCCGACGCAGTATCTCACTGGTTTCATTGACCGTGTTGATATGAATGAGGATGGAGAGTCTGTAAATATTGTCGAATACAAAACAGGAGCGAAGATAAAGCCAGCCGAGATTAAATTGCAGTCAGCGCTTTATAAGAAACTCTGGGATGAAGTAAACCCAACGCTTCCAGCAACAACGTGCAGCGTTATCAACCCTGTGCTTCAGAAGGCAGAGGTCTACGACATTCCAAAGAGAAGCATGACAACAATTGACCGACAGATTGCAGCACTTCGAGATGCTCTCGATATGAACATCTGGCCGCGGTCATGCTCGATGGTAATGTATTCGTACTGTGGTCTTTGTGATATTAAAGAGGTAGAACTATGATGATAAAACTGAAAGTAAATGATGGAATGTATGACAGCGATGTTTACTTCCAATGCAGGTGCAGCGATATGAAGAATGAAGTCGTCCGTGAGATTCGTGGATACGTGTCAGAGTTTAAGACATATTGTATCACCATGAAGAAGCCTTACAACATTCCTCACTTCGTAAACTGGATGAACAAATACACTGATTACAGTGTGTCATTCGGACTCCCATCGTCAGGTCGGATCGACTTCTAAATTTTTTAGAGGGAGTATGTTCGACGCATTATTTGTGTTCGTCTATGACTTCCTCGGTTTGGAAGTTATTGAACAGAATGAAGAAGAAGAAAAAGATTTATTCGAGGAGTTGTTTTAATGGGAGAGTTTGAAGATAAACTATTGAAGGAACGGTATTGCATTGGCAACGAATCCTCTTGGAAGGATGTCGTGGAGCGAGTTATGAACGCAATCGCAACAGACGCTAAAGAACAGAAGATGTTCTATGATTTGATGATTAACAAGGATTTCATACCGAACTCACCAACTCTGATGAACGCTGGCACAGACAATGGGCAGTTATCTGCTTGCTTCGTCCTTCCAGTGAATGACAGCATCGACAGTATATTCACAGCAGTTAAGAACGCTGCTCTTGTCCACAAGACAGGTGGTGGAACTGGCTTCTCATTCACAGCACTTCGTCCTTCAGGAAGCGTAGTTAAATCTACGAGTGGTGTTGCGTCTGGTGTAGTTTCATTCATGCAAGTGTTCGATGCTGCGACTGATGCTATCAAGCAAGGTGGCAAACGTCGTGGTGCAAACATGGGTGTGCTTGAATACACTCATCCAGAGATTCTCAATTTCATTAAATGTAAAACAGTCGAAGGAACAATCAAGAATTTCAACATCTCCGTCATGGTTGATGACATATTCATGAATGAGATTCTTGATCTCGACAAGCGAGGATTAGGAAATAAAAACTCTGACATCCTTAATGCTATCGTCGATGGTATCTATAATAACGGAGAACCAGGTATTCTCTTTAAGGATACAATTAATAAGTTCAACCCAACTCCTCAACTTGGAGATATGGTTGCGACTAATCCATGTGGTGAGCAGCCACTTCTTCCGAATGAATCATGCAACCTCGGAAGTATCAATCTCTCAAACTTCGTGACTGCTTCAGGTATCATTGATTACAACCGTCTTGAACCAGTGGTTCGTGATGCAGTTGTGTTCTTGGATAATGTCATAACCGCTAATAAGTATCCACTGGAAGCAATCAAAGAAGCATCCAATGCCACTCGTAAGATTGGTCTTGGTGTTATGGGATTCCACGACATGCTCATAAAGATGGGGATTCCATACGACTCAAAGGAAGCAATTGAGATAGCAGATTCAGTTATGGGTTTCATCTCACAGATTGCAGATAGACAGTCTATGGTGCTTGCAATCTCTCGCGGCTTCTATCCAGCGCTCAATGCAAAGGAAGGATACCGCAATGCAACCAGGACCACTATTGCACCGACAGGAACAATCAGCATCCTTGCCAACGTGTCGAGTGGTATTGAGCCAGTGTTCTCATGGGCGTATAAGAGAAAGGATACTCTCGGAGAACACATCATAATCAACCCACTGTTTGAAGCGGCTCTGTGGGATGCAACGATGGAAGATCAGGTGCTTCACGATGAAGTGATAGCACACGTCATGGAGAAGGGAACGATACAGGATGTAGTCGGACTCTGCAAAGAGTTTAAGGCGTTGTTCAAGAGTGCGCTCGACATCTCACCATTAACCCATGTCAAGATGCAAGCCGCTTTCCAGAAGCACACCGATAATGCAGTCAGCAAAACCATCAATCTCAAACCCAATGCAACGAAGGACGACATCAAAGCCGTCATCATCGAAGCATGGAAACTTGGATGTAAAGGTCTGACTATCTATCGTTCGGGTTCGAGAGAAACTGAAGTGCTTTGTCTGACGAAGCAGGAATCCCCAAAGCAGCAGATGATTACCACTCCCATTAATGGTGATGGTATTATCGACTGGGTTGAGGATGAGTTCTATGAGGCTGTCATTCCAGCATACATCTATAAGGTGCGCTCTGGATGCGGTTCATTCTATGTTATCGTCGGTCATGATGGTGAAGCACCAACAAAGGTGTTTGTCGAAGGCGCTGGTAATGGTGGATGCGCTGCGAGTATGGCAGGTCTTGGGCGTTCAATCAGCACAGGTCTTGATTACGGCACACCAGCAGAGAACTACGTGCGTCAGTTCAGCCGTGTGAAATGTAACACAGCGATGACCAGTAAAACCTCTGGTGGAAAATCTTGTTCAGATATAATTGGCAAGAGCATTAATAACGTGATCAATCGCTTGAATTGTATCAATGAACTGAATTGTACCACACCTCCAACTTTTATTCCAGCAGCATCTAATAAGACCCTGCCAGAATCAAAGAAAGCGTGTTGTGACAACCCCAAGTATGCTTTACAAGAAGGTTGCCAAGTATGCCTAAACTGTGGCGCGAGCAAATGCTCATAGGAAAATTTTTATGCTTCATTGGAATCCATCTGATGAAGTGGTCGCCTGAAGGTCTGACCTGTGTTCGATGTGGTCACTTCATGTCAGCAGCAGAAGTCCAGGCGTTGTATCATTCAGGGAGTATCATATCATGGTAAGAGTTCAAAGAGCAATCTGTAATGTTTGCGGTATGGAACATCCGACAGAGAAAACAATCTATGTCGATGGTCTACAAGCGCGTGTTGGCAACGGAGTTAATAAAAGTTATCTCCGTGAAACTGACTACTGTTCTATCAACTGCTTGATGAAAGCACTCGATGAAACAGCGAGAAAGATAAGGAAGGAGATGAACAACAATGGCTAACCCAATGAAACAGAGGCAGCGAGCATACGAGGCGTTTAAGAATAAACACATCAATGCTCTCGTTGCACAGCATGTTCTCCTTAAGCGCCGCGATGGTGCTGATGGAGTGATTTATGAATACATCCTCATTGATGGTAGCGTCAAGGGATGGTTCAAGTTCCACAATGGAATTGTAACGTATGAGGCAATGGACTATACGTTGAAACCAGTGGTGGTTGAGGATGAAATATCTAGTGAAGGATAAGCGCGGCTTTACTATCGGAATGGTCGATGTCAGTATGTCTGACCTCACTCCCTTCCAGGTTCAGAAGGTTCTCGATGATTTCATTCGTGACTTCAAAATCGACGACTCAACTAAATTCTCTGTGATGGATTTCCAGAAGTATCTTTACAAAGTTTATAAAATCCGCACCGTTGAATATATGTTTGACGTGCTGAACTTACGGGTGTAACAATGAAGTGGACTGAAACCCAAGATACTTTTCTTCGAGAACAGTATGCTCATATGAATCCATACGAGTTGTCGAAGTGGGTTGGTCACAGCGAGGAGTCAGTCGAAACGAGATTGAAGTTTCTCAAACTGAAAAAGAATGGTCGTCGTATTGCAACCAATACAAAGTTCTGGACATACGCGAATATCCGTATGCTCAAATCTCTGATGCACCTTCCGAATAAGGAGATAGCAAAAGAGATGAAACGGACGACTACTTCCGTGAGGAAGATGAAGGAGAAACTCCGTAAAGGATTGACACATCCAGTTCCTTATAACGAACATGACTTCGTTGCCACTGGTGCGATGCGTCCATACCGTAAAGTTGTTGAGGAAGTCATCGGTAGAAAGTTATCGAGCGACGAGCATGTGCATCACATAAACCTCAATAAGAAAGACAACCATCCGAAGAATCTATTTCCCTGTCACTCTCCGAGTGAACACGGAAACGTCCATGCACAGTTGGACAATCTCTTATACAGTCTGGTAGAAGAACTCATTCTCGCCAATGTTATCATCTTCGCAGATGGTAATTACTATCTAGGAAAGGGTAAGATATAATGATAACGTGGAAGCAAGTCAAGTATTTGATACGCCTTTATTCGTTGTTAGCGACAGCACTTTTCGCAGCCCTAATGTTTGTCATATGGTATATGGCTTACTTCGGTGGCTATGATGCAGTCATTGTTACTATCAATGATCTCGGTGAGAAGATGCTTGAATTTTATTCATGGTTCATTATTATTCCTACGATGGCGTATGGATTCTATTTGAACTTTGTCGAGGTGTTCTGTGGCAAAAGGAACTAAAAGCAAACAGAAATACAAATGCCTTAAATGTGGCTCCATCGTGAAGAAACAAGAAGGCAAGTGTGTGTCGTACCTCTGTCCTATGTGTGGAGAGATGAACTCATATTATGTAAAGGAAGTGAAAGAATGAAAGTCGGTGAATATATGAGGACGCTTATTAAAAGCGTTAAAGAGGAGCGAGGAATTGATCTCGACTTCCAAGAGAAACGAGTTATCGGTATCGGATATAAATATTATCTGAAAGCATGGACTGATCCAGACGCTCCAAAGTATCTGCGATTTATCATCAGTGATGAATCATTCGCAACATACAAAGAGGGTGTCCTCGAAGGATATATCAAGTCCAAAGTCGATGAACTCATTGGAGAATTTCTGTGACAGACATCGCAGTAGATACTCGTGAGCCAAAGACAATTATAAAATATCTCCAAAAAACTTTTCCCAAAGATACCTTCGCCCTCGAAACATTAAAAGAGGGTGACTACCGAAGCACAAAAGTTCTCTGTGAACGCAAAAAGATTGGCGACCTCTATGGTTCAATCATGGACAAACGCATCTGGTCACAGGTTAATCGTATGGCCCAATTCGACGACATGAAACTCATGCTCTTGATTACTGGCTCGCTGCCAGACTATATTAAGACCATGCGGCGATACAAGAAGTTCATTAACGAGAAGATTATCTACTCGTGTATTGATGATATTGCATGTCGTTATGACTTTGAAATTATGTGGATTGAGGATGAGAAGAACGCTCTCAATGTAATGGTTGGCTACATGGAAAATGTCGATGAAGGTAATAGGAATGTGCCAACAAAGGCGCACCCCGAAGCACTCATCGCCAGGTATCTTGGAATCACCATACCACAATATAACGAACTCCATCTGAAGCATGGATGTTTAACAAAGATAGCGAAAGTTTCAGCAACGGAACTTGCAACGACTAAAGGCATTGGTGCGATTAAAGCCAAGAAAATTCTCACCATGCTCAATACAATTTAATTTTAAGGAGATGGAACAATGATTTATGATATGGTGCTTGAAGAACTCAAAGACAGGAAGGCATACCTCTACGAGAAGTATTCCCCGTTCTACACTATATCCTTCGCAGTTCATAATTTCAACATCATGAATCGCAAGAGAAGGATATACTATGAGGGTAAGAAAATTCTTAACGCTCGGCTGCCGATTCTATTCGTGAGTCCAGCAGGTTTTATGAAGTCGTATTATCTGACGAACATGGCTGGTGACAAAGATGTTGGTATCTTTAATAACGCTGGTATGAAAGTTGGATATGAACAATCAATGACTGAAGCAGGCCTGGTCGGAACTCTGGGAAAGGATGGATTTGGAGAACAGCGCTCTATCCCAGGAGCAGCAGAAATTTACAAGGACGGATTAATGCTTGTCGATGAGTTCAGTGGTATCACCCAAGCGATGAAGTCCACGACTAATAACCAGATGGATTCTCAATTACTGACGATCCTTGATGGTGGTCATGTCGTGAAACGGTTGGCTTGTGGTATGCACGAGTTCGATACAAGTGTCACACTTTGGACGGGAGTTCAGCCAGCGAAGATTGATATGGCTAGCGGTTTAGGACGAAGGTTCTGTTACATGCTTTTCATGCCGACGAGGAAGGATAACAAGATGATTATGCAAGCACGTCACAATGCGAAGAACATCCAACCTGACCCGACTGAAATGCTGAAGATCAACAACATGAACAAAAGTTTCATCGCAAGTCTGAATACAATCGAGCGCGTGAACTATCCTGATGAAGTTCTCACTCTCTATGAGAAGATGGGAATATTCAGTTTCGAGGCAGCACTCTACGACCAGTTGATTCTCGGATACAACCTTGCAAAGTTTGGAGCGAAGAAGAAAATCGATCTCGTTATCAACGATGAATTGAAAGGACTCCTCACGCTTGAAAAGGAATGGAGATTGGAGATTAACCTCGGTGTTGATCTTGGGCTTATGAAGAATATGATTCGCATACTCGGTGGTAAGACGAACACACAGATGCTCGCAGCAGAGTGTACGATGGTCGGATGGAACGCAGAGCAGATGAACAGCGTGTTGAATGACATGCAGAGATACAACATGATAAGTCGTGTTGGTAACAAAGTGGAGTTGGCAAAATGATTCGATTAATTAACGACGATGTAATGTTCGTTGATGAGAGCCGTTCTATTCTTCGTATGTGCGGAAGCACACAGGTAGAACATCTACGTGGTGAGATTTACACCAGAGAAGAAATCAACCATCTATTAAGTATGGTTCCTGAATTGATTCGCCTTCGTAAAAATTTAAAAGAACGAAGCGAACATGGACATGAGGCGCGTGGCGTTATAATGGTGAAGCCTATGTCATGTGTCTTTATGAAAGACGAAACGACATTTGCAAGTGAAACGCTTGACTATAAGTATGTCACAGTGAAAGACATCGATGATATACTCGAAGCCATTCCTGTTCTTGCGAGGTGCTTATAATGGTGCGCGAGAAGCATAGTGTCTACGTTGATACAGAGAAGTTCAACAAAGCGAAAGAGCGTGGCATTAATGTAAGCGTCGTGCTGGAAAACTCTCTTGATAAGATGGCCCAGGACGAGGACTTTGAATACACATTACATCTCGATTATCTGGAATCACAGATACGAGATCGAGAACAAAAACTCGAAGCCATTGACAAGGAACGCTCTGTCTACGAGAAGCAACTTAAGACTGTGAAGGACGAATACAAACGTATCGCCAAGCAGTATAAGGTAGAGGAAGATGCAATCTCGATGAGCAAATTGCTTGCTACGCTCAACCGTATTATTCATGCGTGTGAGTACGACGACACGCGCGTAAAAATAGCAGCAGCAGAAGTTCTGCCGCAGATATATAAATTGAACAGGCATTTCAACCTGACCGAACACATCGGCATCGTCGAAGAAACGTATGGTTAAAAAGTGGTTAAAAGCCACTGAACCAATATTACTGCTAGGGCTGCGGCAGCACCTATTATAGCATCCACATAATAAATTTTTAACTTTGTTTCCGCATTAATGACCTTCTGGTCACCTTCTTTTTGGAGACAGGCCTTCTCATAAGCATCAAACTTTTCGGCGAGTGCTTCCAGGTTGTTGTTCTGACGTTCAAGTTCTTTGAGTACGTGGTTACGCCA
>JBAZHB010000002.1:0-70494 GCA_041652535.1 Candidatus Babeliales bacterium | reverse complement strand
AATTTCCGCATAAAAATGTCCCTAAATGAAGGTTCCGATGCAAATATTTCAAAAGAAGGTGATAATATGGCAGGACGCAGAGGTCAGCCGATAGATTTGCTTGCCGCAAAAGGCAAGAAACATCTTACTAATGAAGAAAAGAAACGCCGAAAAGAAGGCGAAATCAAACTTGGCGAAAATAAATTCATATGTCCGGACTTTATCCTTAAAGACTTAAAAGCTCTTGAAAAGTGGCAGGAGATAATGGAACTATACAAGGACGTAGATTTTGTTTCTAATGGCGATACAGGGCACCTGGCGCGATACTGTAAAACGTTCAGTGAATACTATGAACTCTTGGATGCATATCAAAGGGTTAGCGAGATTCATTACGATTGTGGTGAGTTACAAGAACTAATTGAAGATACAAATGAAAAAGGCAAATATTTGTATAGTTATAAAGTTCAAAAGGCACTCAAAGACCTATTTTCAATCAATGCCATACTTACAATTGAAACCGCTATCAACAAGAAACAAGATATGCTAATTAAAATGGAAGATCGACTCTTCCTGAATCCCCTTGCAAAAGTGCGGAATGTGCCAAAGAAGCCGGGAGAAAAGAAAGACCCGCTGAAAGAACAAGGATTTGGCAATGTGTAAAGTACAAAGAATGCGAAGAAAGGAAAAAAATTATGAAACAGTTTAAAGAAAAAGGAAAAGGTTATAAAACAGTCATTGATGGCAAGAAGCTCATTATTGAAATACCAATATCTACGCTTATTTGTGCGTTTAATTATATGCCAGACAATGCAGATGGGACGGTTATTAAAAGAGGCAAAAGACAGGCGTTTGCAGAACTTGTTGCCGAACATTTACGCGATGAAATAGATTCCGAAACAGGTGCAAGTTTTGTTACTGATATGTTTGATAAATTGTTTGTGGCTTTTAATGATGGATATATTGACACATCGGGCGTTATTAAATATGCAGAAGATGAGTAATATTGTAGTAGATGCGGTATGCGGGCGAAATGATACCTTAACAGACAAAGAGAAGCCAAAAGGCTTCTTTTATTTTGCAAATTGTAGGTGGTGATGGTGAGTTTAGAAAAAAAACTAATCCAATATTGCAACGACATTATCTCAGGCAAAATAGTAGCCTGCCGTAAGCATAAATGGAGCTGCATGAGATTCCTGCGAGACCTTGACAAAGCGGGTACAGAAGAATTTCCCTGGATATTTGAGGAAGAACCAGCAGAGCGATTTTTTGACTGGATGCAACTATTTAAACACAGCAAAGGTCCGCTTGCAGGAACAAAAAAAATACCCACGCTTTACGAAAAATTTGTTTATGGAAACATCTATGGATGGGTTCATAAAGACACAGGATTCCGACGTTTTAGAAGGTCATATGAACAGGTAGGCAGGAAGAATAGTAAGAGCATGGACAAAGCCATACAAGCCTTATATGAAATATCAGCTTTCGGAGAGGCGCGCGCAGAGGCATATGTTGCGGCAACTAAAAAAGCAGATACCCGTCATGTGTGGGGTGAGGCCAGTTGGCTATATAAAAACTCTGAGCTTTTGAAAGATAAATTTGTTACGAAATTTGATACAGAGTTGCAATCAGTTGTAATTCTGCATAAGAAAAGCGGTTCATTTTTTGCCAGACTTTCAAAAGATGATAAAAAATCAGGCGATGGCACTAACCCACAATTTGAGGTGCTTGACGAATATCATCTTCACGAAACGACAGAATATTATGACCTTGCAACTTCCGGTATGAAAACCAGGACGCAACCATTACTATCAATTATAACCACAGCTGGTTTTGATTTAAGCCATCCATGCTACACGGTGGAATATGATTATGTTTCAAAGATCCTTGACCCGGATAACCCTATCGAAAATGATCGATACTTTGTAATGATATGTGAAGCAGACCTGGATGAGGATGGGAAACTGGTTGACGAGGTTTCAAGCGATGCCGCCAGGATGAAGGCCAATCCAATAATAGGTGATACCGACGTTGGAAAAGAATCCATAGCCATTGACCTCCAGGAAGCCATTGACAAGCCTGATAAAATGCGTGACTTTCTCACTAAGACCCTTAATATTTGGATTAATCAGAAACCTCTTGGCTACATGGATATGGCAAAGTGGAAATCCTGTGGAGCTACTTTAAAACGGCCGTTCCCGGATGTAAATGGAAGGCAATACAAGGTCACTGCAGGACTTGACCTTGCAACCAGAATTGACCTTGCAAGCGTAGGCTTTGAGATAGACATGGGTGATACAATAGCGGTCTTATCCCATTCATTCATGCCGCGCGAGACATTTGAAAAACGGCTGAAAGCTTCCCACAAAATACCCTTCGACAGGTGGGAAAACGAAGGGTGGTTAACCGTTACGCCCGGCGCGCAAATAGAGTATGCAGCCATACTTGATTATGTTGTTGAGACGTATGAAAAAAATGGCTGGCGCAGGGATGAAGCCTGCTTTGACCGGCACCTGGCGACATGGCTTGAAGGTGAAATGAACACAAGAAAATTTGTATCAGTGGAAGTACCTCAGATTATAACCATGTTGAGCAATCCGACAAAGGATTTTAAGGGCATAGTTTACAATATTTCAACAGAAGTTACCGAAAGAAAATTGATACATGACAACAATCCTATTCTGGCATGGGCAATTAGTAACGCGGTAACAAAGATGGACCATAACAAAAATATAATGCTAGACAAAGAGAAGTCTAGCGAGTGCATAGACCCGATAGCAGCGTTGATGAATGCACACTTTAGGGTAATGGTAAATAAGAAGAAAAAATCCATATATGAAAGTCGTGGAATAATAACAATGTGAGGTGTAAAAATGAGAGAGTTAATTAAAACCTATAGTGGCACAATAATCCTAAACGGCAACGAAGCACATATAACCGCTAAATTATATAAAAATATTGAAGGTTACTATGATGGCATGGAAAATCATCATACCGTGGAAGGTTTAAAAGAATGGGATGGGAACAGTGTGCTGGATTTTAATATTGCCACGGCCATTATGGGAAAACCCATAGAAACAGAAATAGGCGCAATCATCGTAACGGACTGTGCGAGCGACACGAATGAATTTAATTTTGTCGGCACGGGAAAACCTAAATTTATGTGAGGTGATAAGGTTGAACGAAATACGATGTGCAAATCCTGAATGTGCAGTTGACGGCAACAAATCAAAAATGTTCGCTGAACTGAAAAAGGGCAAAGTTTTAGTCTGTAGGAGTACAGAAATAGAATTTGTTGCAGATGAGGAAACGGAAATCAGGATCCTTTGTAACAGATGCAGGACATATACAAGCTTGATTATAAAATAAGCAATAAACAGCCGAGGTACCATAATGGTGGCTATACGGTAATATCGATTAATTCCGTAAAAGGTGTGGCATCGAGCCATGTGTAGGCTGGTTTATTATAAGGAGTGAATGAGAATGGCAGTAATGTGGTGTAAGCATTGTGATAACATAACTCATTTAAAACGTAAATGTAAAATGTGCAAAGGAAAAGGAATTATACAAGTAGGCAAAGGTGGAATATGGCGCGGTTGAGCCTAAACAATAGGTTTCCTAAATAAATTAGAGACATAGAGTCCATTAGAGGCCAGTCTTTCCGTTAATTCGGGAGGATTGGCCTCTTTTTTTGTTGTTTAAAGGTGGTGACAGAATGAAATTTTTAACAGATTGGTTGCCCGATATGAGCATACTCGCGGGAATTATCCTGCTCGCAATAGGTCTTTACATGGTTTACATTCCGTTGGCTTTGATGATACCCGGTCTATTTTTGATATATCTTGGCTGGCCTAAAGGGAAGAAGGTGAAGTAAATGGGTGTACTGGTAAAAATGCTTGAAAGACGTGATTCCTTGTCAGTACCGAGCCAATGGCTGATAGACTGGTTCGGTGGTGGGACAAAGACCAAAACAGGCGTAAAGGTAACTGAAATGACCGCTATGCAGTCAAGCGCAGTTTGGGCTTGCGTAAAACTTTTATCCGGGACATTAGCCTCCCTACCCTTACCTGTTTACAAAAGACTACAACCAAAAGGCAAAGAACGCGACCCAAGCCACAGACTTTATAGAATCCTGCACGACCAGGCGAATGATGAAATGACCTCATTTACCTGGCGCGAAATGATGATGGCGCACCTTGTTTTGTGGGGGAATTGTTATTCTTACATCCAGCGAGACCCCGCTGGCAGGATAACGGGACTGATACCGATTCATCCCGATAGGTGTGAACCATATAGGACTAAAGAAAAGTCTTTAGCATATAAGATTCACCTTCCGGATGGCGCAGACAGACAGATCGCTGCATGGGAAATCTTTCATGTTCCTGGACTTGGATTTGACGGATTGAAGGGCTATTCACCTATCAAAATGATGATGGAAACTGTCGGATTAGCTTTAGCCACAGAGGAATTTGCAGCTAGATTTTACGGCCAGGGTGCGAATATAGGAGGCGTATTTGAATTACCAGCAACATTAAGTCCTGAAGCACACGACAACCTAAAAAAGGATTTGGAGGAAAAATATAACGGGCTTAGTAAAGCTCATACATCAATGCTACTTGAAGAAGGGATGAAATACACCCCAATTGGTATCCCGCCAGAACAAGCACAATTCATTGAAAGCCGGAAATTCGGCATAAACGAAATCGCAAGAATATTCGGCATACAACCCCATTTAATTGCCGAACTTACAGAAAGTACCAATAATAACATTGAAATGCAATCTTTGGAGTTTGTTATTTATTCCTTGCGGCCTTGGCTTGTCAGATGGGAACAAGTTATAAACTGGAAACTATTTTTCGAGGAAGAGAAAACGGCCTGGTTTGCTGAATTTCTCATAGATGGATTACTCAGAGGTGACTTTAAGAGTCGGCAGGAAGGGTTACAGATACAAAGACGGAACGGAATTATCAATGGGGATGACTGGTGCGAAATAGAAAATAAGAATCCAATGCCAGGGAAAATCGGCGGGATTTACATTGTCGAATCCAACATGCAGTCACTTGAATATCTAGTTGAGAATCCGGGAGGGGCTGGAAACAAGCCAAAAACAGACGCGAACCAGACAAACAGCCTGAAAAAAGCATATGAAAGGCTGTTTTTTGATGCCTTTGACCGCATTTTCAAGCGCGAAATTGACGGTTTTGAGGTTAAAAAGGACAGTCCGGAGGCTGAAAATTGGCTTGAAAAACATTACAAAAACATGCCTGAGTACATGGAAAGCAGTCTATTTTCACTGATTGTAAGCTGGAATGAGGCTCAAAAGCCTATAAATGAGGATTTTGAGGCTAAAACAAGGGCATTTTTGAAAGATTTTGCACAAAAACATGTTAAAAACTCAATTGAAATATTGAAAACGGCTGAAAAACAGCCGGATAAATGGCCTGATGAACGAATTCGGGACGAAATTAAGGAGTTGATGAATTATGAGTAAGGAAATGGAAAAAAGACTTTTTACCTTATCAGAAATCAAAATAGAAAAACGCGGCGACTCAAATCAGCCTATCATATCAGGCCATGCAGCAGTATTTGATGTATTAACGGATATGTGGTGGTATCGCGAGAAAATTGCCGCCGGCGCATTCACGAAAACCCTAAAAACATCCGATGTACGCGCTTTGTTCAACCATGATTCCAACTGGATTCTTGGAAGGAACACAAGCAAGACGCTAACTCTTAGCGAAGATGATACCGGACTCGCTGTGGAAATCTCCCCGCCTGACACTCAGCTAATTAGGGATATGGTTATGACTCCGATGGAACGCGGAGACCTCAATCAGATGTCGTTTGCGTTCATGGTAATTGACGAGGAATGGGAAGAAAAGAAAGGCGAATTGCCTATCCGAACCATAAAAGAAGTTGACCCGTTATTTGATGTATCGGTCGTGACGTTCCCAGCTTATCCGACTACTGACGCAAAAGTGAGGGACATAATCACAAAATCCGGCATCAATTATGATGAGCTTTCCGGTTTAATGTTCAGGGCTAAACAAGGCCTGTCAATACAAAAGTCAGACCTGGATTTAATAAATGCCAGTATCGACGTTTTAAAAGGCTATATTCCAAGCGCAGCGCCAGAGACCAAAGACAATGAGCCGCAGCGGTTTAATATTGTCCAAAGTCTGGAATTAGTCAAATTAGAACTCGAATTAATGTGAAAGGACGTGACTATATGAAAAATATAGCTGAGTTGAAAGACAAAGCCATGAGAAGCATTGAACAGGCACATGCCGTTAAGGATACAGCCGACAATGCAAAAAGAGCAATGACACCGGAGGAAATAATACAGTTTGACAAGCTCATGGCAGATGCAAGGGCAATTAAGGACGACATCAAGAGAGAAGAAGACCTCCAGGCAGCAGAACTGGAATTCAAAAATGCTCCCATCCCGCCTATGGCACCGGTAAAACCCGAGGACGAGGAAAAAGTCAAAAGGGAAGCGAGGAAATTAGCCTTTAGGAAGTACATTGTAACCGGCAGGGACGACGAATACCGTCAGGCAGTCCCCGAAATGAGGACGACTCTACAGGTAGGACTCGACATATCAGGCGGTTACATTACGGCACCGGCGGAATTTATTCCTGAAATTATCAAAGATATGGATGAGGCAGTGGCAATCCGCAGACTTTCAACCGTGAGACCTGTCGGACAGGCCGGAAGCCTTGGCTATCCGACTATCACGACAAAAATGAGCGGAGCTGTACATGGTACTGAAATCGGCGACATCCCGCAGATGACCGAGCCTTTATTCGGACGCAGGGAATGGTTCCCGCACCCGATAACAGGTTATACCATGCTTTCCAATACACTTATGAGAAAAGCGGCAATTGACCCTGAAACCCTTCTGAAAGAAGAGATTGTCAGGGTATTCTCAGAGACTGAGGAAGAAGATTTTATGACCGGCACCGGTGTCAACATGTCTTTGGGTGTTTTCGTGGCATCCAGTAAAGGCATTGACACCGACAGAGACGTTTCAACCGGCAACACTGCAACATCAATTCAGTTTGATGGTTTGAAAGCTGCCAAATATGCAATTAAACAGGGTTACTGGGCTAGAGCAGTTTGGATGTTCCACATGGATGCTGTAGCTCAGATAGACAAACTCAAAGACGGTGAAGGCCGTTATGTCTGGAATGAAAATATTCAGACAAGCGGAATACCTACACTTATCGGATTCCCTGTTTATACAAGTTCGTGGGCTCCTTCGACATTCACAGCATCATCTTATGTCGGTATACTGGGTGATTTCAGCAATTACCTGATAGCCGACGGGTTAGCACTTGAAATAAAGAGGTTGAGTGAACTCAAAGCGCTCAACGACCTGACTGTATTCCTTGCAAGACTTGAAGTGGACGGAATGCCGAAGAAATCCGAAGCATTTGCCCGCGTTAAGCTTGCTGCATCTTAAGGAAGGGGTGTTAATATGAATCTTATTAAAAATGTAAAAATGTCCCTGCCTGTTTTGTACAATACTGAGACGTCCAGCACGTCGGCAGTGGTTGACATGGCGGGCTATGAATCCGTTTGCTTTGTTTTGCAAATGGGAACATCCGGCAGCACAAATGTTGCAATGCACATAGAATCCGGTTCATCCAGCGGCGGCGGTGACGCAGTTGACCTGACTGATACGGAGATAATCTCCACATCAACAGGCCGTTCAGCGGTAGCCAGCGACTTGATTAAGCCGCCTTACAGGTATGTTGTACCTGTAGTTATAGCAACGACTGAATCCGCTTACAGTGTTTTGGCTTTACAGTATGGCGCAAGGGTGCTGCCTGTAAGCCAGTCCACGGATATAACGGCAGATGAAGTCAATGTAGGAACCAGCGGCACAGTTTAACGACAATTGATTAAAGAGGGCGGGAAACCGTCCTCTACTCATTAAGGGTGCGATAGACACCATTGAGAAAGGAATGATTAAAGTGGCAGATGAATCATATCAGAACGTCGTACATAAAAGGCTGAACGGCAAATTGTTCGTAATCCCCACTGGATGTACAGGAGTTGTTGAAAGCGGTGGTGTGTTTAACGTTGAGTCCGGTGGAGTACTGGCAATAAATGGAACAAACTATATCGATACAGGCGGGCGCATAGTTCAGCAATATGAATCAAAAACAACAGCAGATGCCAGCGCCACGCTTACCGCATATGGCGTGAGTTATGTTACAGGTTCAACCGCGGCTGCGAATGCTACATATTATTTACCAACGGGTATTGCAAACATCGAAAAGACAATTGTCACAAATGGGCTTGCAACCGGTGGGGTAATAGTAACATGTACTGGTTGCCAGATAGGCTACAGCACTGCACTTGCATACGTGACGCTCACCGCCAGTACTTATAACGGCGGAGTCGTAAAACTCATAGCACAGACATCAACACAGTGGATAGCACTATTCAAATCCAGTGAATTTGTAATTTCGTAACATAGGGACGGGCAACCGTCCCATTCCCTATGAAAACAATTCAATTTTTTATAGAAGGAGAGTGATTTTTGATGTCATATTTTACAAGGCATGTTGTTAACTTGGCAATGGATACCTCAACCGCAGGAACGGCGGCGGCATACACCGATGAGCCTGTCAATGGCTATGTCCATGCAATCAGATACATCCATAGCACATCCGGCGGGTTATCCACTACCTGTCATTTGCAGGTTAGCGGCGAAAACTCCGGCATTCCTGTCGTTGGCGTTGTCCCTGATTTTACCGGTACAGGTGAAAGCAAAACCTATTATCCGCGTGTTGATGTGTGCAATTCGTCAGGTGATTTTAATATCTATGACGATACCTCAACTATGGAAACGCGGCGCGTAAAAGATCGGGTGGCTTTGTGCGCGGAGAGAATCAAGTTTGAGGTTACAACCTCGTCAAGCACCGGCGATAACACAGGCGTAGGCACATTTCATGTATTGGTAGGTGGTTAAAAATGTACAAAGTGAGAATGAAAACAAGATGGATGAGTCCAGAGATATCATGCGCGCCAGGAACTGCTATGGATGTCGAGGATTCCGTAGGCAGACAGTTGATTGAATCAGGATGTGCGGAATTAATCAGCATGTCAAAAATTGAAACGCAGATGGTACGTGCTCCTGAAAACGCCATGATGCCGAAACCAGTTGCAAGGAGTCCGGCAAGAAAACCGGTAACCAGAAAGAGGTGATTATATGTTCCCTGACAGATGGGCATTGAAAATTAAAACCGAGCCGACAGAGGAACCGGTAAGCGTCACTGACATTAAAAACCATCTTCGGATAGATTCGGGCACTGTCGCTGATTCGATAACCGAAACGCCGTCAATCAATGTGGCTGCATATTCAACAGGAACGTCTACAGGTACAGGTATAGACGTAATGGGCAATTCCGTTGTAGCCAATGCCATAGCAGGTGTAGTTAACGCAGGCGCGACAGTTACCATCCACCTGGAGGAATCGGACGATAATGTAACCTATTCAGATGTTGTGGGCTCAACCTCCACCCTGTCAACAGCAACACAAAATTCGGTTGTTGAAACTGAGTACAGCGGAACAAAACAATATATACGCGCATGTGCGACTGTTGCAGGCGACGCGGTGTACGGTGTGAATATTGTTGAGGTTGCGCCGGAATCAGCAGAGGATGCAGATATCGAAAGTTTTATAACAGTTGCAAGGGATGCCGTTGAGGGACATATTGGCCGCAGGCTTATAAACCAGACTTGGAATTATTATATTGATGAATTCCCTTGCAAAGACCATATCAAAATACCTTATGCGCCATTAGTTTCTGTTGCCTCAGTAAAATATACCGACTGCGACGGGACAGTTAATACCATGAGCACAGACGATTACATTGTCGATACAAACTCAGAGCCTGGCAGAATAGTTTTACCGTACGACGGAAGCTGGCCTTCCGACACTTTGTATCCAGTGAATCCGATTAACATTGAATATGTGGCAGGTTATGGAACGTCAACGAACATACCAAAAATCATAAAGCAGGCCATGAAACTTATTGTCGGTGACCTTTACGAAAACCGCGAAAACTCACGGGATACGAAATACGGCGAGCTCAAAGAAATACCATTGGCCGCTAAAAGATTGCTGGCGAATAAAAGGGTGTGGTTTTAATGAGAGCAGGAGATTTGGACAAAAGAGGTACAATACAATACCCCGCGAAGTCAAAAAATAGCTTTAATGAAGATATAGAAACATGGACTGACCTTGTTACTATATGGTGCAGTATTAACGTTTCAAGAAGTAATGAAGATGCAGTTGCAGGTGATGAAAAGTGGACACCACAGGAAAGAATCAGCGAAACGCGTTATAAAATTCGAATGAGATATCGTTCGGGAATCAGTACAACAATGAGACTAAAATACAAAAATCGATATCTGCAATTTCTTGGAATTTCAAACTGGAACGAGGCTAATAAAGAACTCGCAATAATGGCAAAGGAAGTGATTTGATGGTAATAGAAGAAGCATTATTGGCTTATCTTTTAGCACAATCCGGCTTGACTGCATTAGTCTCAAACCGGATTCATTTTTTAAAGCTGCCACAAACCCCGACACTTCCGGCAGTTACGCTGCAAAAAATAGACTCTACCAAAATACCTGGATTTTCGGCAGACATCGGAGCCATGACGCGGATTCAAACGACTTCCTGGGCTTTAACTTATACAGGAGTATCGGCAGTACAGGAGCAAATCAGGGCAGCGACACAAAACTACATGAATCAAACGATGGGCAGCACTGGCGGGGTGCCTGTGAAAAACATTGAGCTGGACGAGGGCCCGGACAGTTACGAGGATGATACCGGAAGATTCGGGAAGGTAATCGACTTACTAATTTACCATACGGAGGCGTGAAATGAAACAAATAATCAAAGAAGTTTACAAACAGTGTCAAAAGAAGCACTTGAGAGTCAAGCGCAGTAAACATAGGTTCTGGCGCATGGACGTCCACTAGGACGTTATTTTTATGTCAAGGAGGTGATTGAATGAGTTTTTATCATGGCAAAGGTTCAAAAGTTTATCTAAACGGCAATCCCATGTCGAGCTACATGGACACTGTAAATGTCAGCATGGCGGCTGATACCGCCGAAACAACAGTTTTCACCGATACAGCCAAAAAATATGTCATGGGAATAAAAAGCGCGACGCTAAACGCGGAGGGATTCGGTACAGGTTCAACAGGTGAAATCGACCAATACCTTGATGATGCGATATCTACTGACGCCAACGTGTGGACATGGTATCCGCGCGAGTCTGCGGGAATGCCTGGCTACGGGATGAAGGGTTACAACACACAGTATGACGTCAAGGCGTCGATTTCCGGCGCTGTCAGGGTGGCAACCGTATGTCAGTCCAATGTCGGCAAGGAGCCCGTCAAATGCGTTCGTGCGGTAGCAGCGGCAACAGCTTCCAGTTCAGGTGCAGCTCTGGACAATACTGCCAAATCCACAAATGGCGGCGCAGGATATTTACAGGTCACGGCAACGGCTACATCCGACGCGGCAATCGTAATCGACCACTCAAGCGACGGTTCCAGCTGGGCTACAGTCGCAACGTTTGATACGGCACCTGCGGGGGCATCGGCTCAAAGGGTGGCTATCGACGGCGAAATCAGACGGTATGTCAAGGCTTCATGTACGTTAACAGCGAGCTGCACTTTTGGTGTGGCGCTAAATCGAAATTAAAAAGGGAGATGATTTTATGAGTTTTTATCATGGCAAATCAGCAAGGTTTTTCATCGACAACGCTGCGGGAAGTCTAACGGATATTTCTACAGGCATGACGGACGTATCACTTCCAATATCTGCTGATACAGTAGAGGTAACCGGATTCACGGACACGGCAAAAAATTATGTAATGGGTTTACCATCCGCAAACGGTTCAATATCCGGGCAATATTCAACCACGGTTGACACGGTATTGGCCGGGATTGCCGGGAGTTCGGATACAAAGTCTTTTGAATACTATCCGTATTCGACCGGCACAGGTGCAGTGTTGAAAAAAGGTGAGTGCTTTGTAACATCCTATGATGTCAAGGCGCCTATAGGCGGGCAAATAACTTATTCAGCAAATTTGATTGTCAGCGGTAGTGTATTATCGACCGTTGCAGCATAAAGGGAGGATTTTTATGTTAAACAGAGATTCAATTTTAAACGCAAGGGACTTTGGCTTAAAAGAAGTCGAAGTCCCTGAGTGGGGCGGGACAGTCTATCTGAGAAAATGGTCAGCGAAGGACAGAAGCGCGTATATCAGTAAATCCGTGAATATCGACGAAGGCGGCGGGCATGTCAATTATGAGACCATTTTTGACGGTCAGGTATGGGCGGTAGCAATGAGCCTATGCGACGAAGAAGGAAAGAGACTTTTTACAGATGATGAAATAGACCTTCTTGCTGCTAAAAATGGGGATGTGATTCAAAAACTTTGCGAGGAAGTATTCAAACTCAATGGATTGGCTGAAAAGTCGGTTGAGGAAGCGGCAAAAAACTCAGAGAGCAACCCGAAGAGCGATTCTATTTCGGTCTAGCTCTTGCGCTCTGTATGACGCGGGATGAGGTTTTAGAAAGAATGTCATCAGCAGAAGTCACGGAATGGAAAGCCTATTGCCTGTTAACAGAAGAGGAAAGGGCATGGGAAAAGTCCTTGATGGCTATGAAAGAGGGTGTGCGATTATGATTGAACTTGAAACAGATGGCTTCCAGGAAATGATAGACGCCCTCGACAACATGGGCAAGGAAGGCGAAACAGTTTTTAAAAAGGCGCTTAATGAAGGTGCAAAGCCTGTTCTAGATGCCATGAAACGCAAGGTTTATTCAGTGCTACATAAAAGAACAGGTGAATTGCAGCGAAATATAAAAATAGGCACTGTCCGCAAACTCAAAAGCGGGGTGTATTCGCAGATAGTGGGTATTTCAAAAGGTGATATAACTAAGGCATTTTATGGCAAGTTCTCGGAATACGGATCTTCCCATGAACCTGCCCGTCCTTGGATTCGCCCTGCCTTCGATGAGTCCAAAGACGAGGCATATCAAAAGATAGAGGAAGTTGTATTCAATGGGATAGAAAGTGCCTTTAAAAAGTGAGGTGGTTAAATTGGCAGATAAAACATTAGTTTCAAAATTGATACTTGACGCATCCAGTTACAAACAGGGCATAGATATTGCCAAACAGGCAACCGCCTCAATCAACAAGGAACTTGAATTATGGAAAGTCAAAAACAATGCAGCAAGTAACAGCTTAAAGGGATTGGCACAACAGGCAAAAGCCAACTCAAGCACTCAGGCGGCATTGTCGGCACAAATAGATATTACCAAGAAGAAGATGCAGGAAGTCACGACAGCAAAGGGCGCGGCGTCAAAAGAAGCGATGACTTACAAAAACAAGCTTCTTGACCTGCAAATCCAGCAAGCCAAACTCAATAAGGAAATCGGCGGCGGTCTCACACCGCTACAGAACTTCAAAAACGGTCTTACTGCAGTAAGCGGTCAACTAAAAACCGCGGGCGAAAAAATGACTTCCATGGGCAGGTCAATGTCTATGTATGTGACCGGCTCGATGGTTGCAGCAACAACCGCAATGGTGGCATTAACGGCAAAAGCCGCTGAATATGCTGAAAGTATAAATATTCTGTCAGTAACAACGGGCATGAGCACAGAATATTTACAGCAATTGAAGTATGCCGCAACACAGGTTGACGTTTCCTTTGAAACCATAACGGGTAGTTTCTCCAAGTTTACACGTGCGCTTACAACCGCAAACGACTCAAAAAGCGAGATGGCAAAAATATTCTCAGCACTCAAAGTAAGTTTGAAAGAAACTGATGGAACATTACGCCCTATAAACGAGACGTTTTTCGAAACAATTAAAAAACTTGGTGGAATAAGTGACGAAACCTTGCAGGCAGAAGTTGCAAGTAAGATATTCGGAAAAAGTTTTCAAGATTTAATTCCTCTTATCCGTGCCAACGCCGATGAAATGGATAAATACCTCAAACGGGCTAAAGATTTAAATTTAGTATTGTCACAAACTGAACTTGACGCACTAGATGCAATGGGTGATAAATTTGACGAAATCAAGCAGATATTTGCAAAATTAGGTTCAGATATTGCGGTGAAATTTCTTCCTGTGATGGAAAAGATAGTAAAGATTGTTGAGGATAGAGTAATTCCGGCCATTAAAAAGTTTATCGATTTTGTTGTCGGTTTGGTTGACAAGTTTTTGGCCTTACCTGCAAGTACTCAAGGTTTTATTGCAGCCGTGTTTGGTATAGTTGCGGCTCTCGGTCCGCTCCTGATAATAGCCGGACAGGTGGCAATAGGCATCAGTGGACTAATGAGTATGCTCAGTTTTTTGGTGACTCCGGCGGGACTGGTAATTATCGCAATAGCCGGATTGGTTGCAGGGCTTATCTATTTGTACAACACGGATGAGAATGTCAGAGGCGCTATGGATGCAGGGTGGAAACTCCTTGCTGTGGATATACCTAAAACCTTTTTGCCTCTTGAGGTGTGGTGGGCAAACTTTTGGACAGGATTATATACCAAATATTTGAATTTTGTTAATTCGATACTAAAACTGATGGAAAAAATACCTGGCGTTGCTGCCGGTTCTATCAGTATGAGCGAATCCAAAATACAGGAATACACAGATAGATTCAAAAAGAATTTTGGTGTAGGCGCTCAAGCCGAAGTCACTCTAGACTATATAAATAAAAATCCGGACTACGGCAAGAGCATCGGAACGGATTTTAGCAATGCCATTCAAAAAGCAATGGGCGATGTAAAACTGCCTAAAATATTAGACGGAGCAGCAGCAGGATCCGAAGAGGCTAAAAAAGCAGCAGCCGATTATAAGAAGCTTCTTGAGGAAATCACGAAAAGCGCAGACACAGCGGAAAAAGGTGTTGATACCTTTAGAAACAGCATCAAGTCAATGATTGACGCTATAAAACAGCAAACCACAGCCTTTGCAAATTTCGTCGGATTGTTTGATGTGTTTGAGCGTAAATCAGTCTCGGGAGAGAGGTTGCTTACCCGCCTAAAAGCGCAAGTCAAAGCCATGGGTGAATGGCGCAGCTCATTGGCTACACTTGAAAAGCGCGGCGTAAGCGCAGACTTAATCAGTGACCTCCGAAGCATGGGCGCAGGCTCTGTGGACTCCGTCAAAGCTCTTGCTAAAATGTCCGGCGCACAGTTACAGGAATATCAAAAATTATACAATCAGAAGTATTCCATTGCCGGCGGCGAGTCCTCCAAAATGTTCACGGCTAATCAGAAAGCGGAAACAGTCATTGAAAAGCAGCTTATCCTGAATGTGACCGGCAGCAAGGGCGATGCAGAGGCAATAGCCAACACGATAGTAAAGAAATTGAGGGCGGCAGGATATGCCTTCTAGGAAAGGAGAAACGAGATGGAAGAAATAAAAGTAACGATTGGGATTGAAAAAGAATTGTTATGGCGAATAGAAGAAATTGCTGGAGAATTGAAAAAACTTAATTCAAGCAAACCTGTGGCAACAGAATTGATTACCAGTATTTCCACTGTAAGTGACACTGAAACAATTGCAGCATTAATAGTTGAAAAACTCAAATTAGCCGGATTCGCATTTTAAGGTGGTGATACCATATGGCATATACACTAAAAATTGCAACAATAGATAAAACGAGCCTGTTATTAGCAGGCTCTTTATCTGTCACGCGCAGGACAGGGCACAAAAACGACTGCTCATTCTCCGTTGTCACTACCTCCGCATACCTTCCGGATGTGGGACAGGATGTGCAAGTTTTAGATGGCGCTACAGTCATATTCGGCGGCGTTATTCAGTCAATCCAGCATGAAAAGCTGGAGGCGGGATATGGCGCAGGAAAAAAGATACAACTCAGTATCACCTCAAATGGCTATGGCAGTATACCGTCAAGGAGGACAATAACAAACCCCTATGACCAAAAATCGGCAGGCTATGTTGTAACAGACTTGATAGCCAGTCAGGTAACACCCTATACCCCCGTATTAAGCTCAGAAGGTATTACGGCAGGCACTATCTCCACAGGAGCTGACCCTGTGGGCGATGGTGAATATGACGCGGTGTGCAAATCGTGCGGTGAAATCCTAAACGAAATGGCGGCAGCCTCCGGATATAAATGGTATATCGACGACAGCAAAGCATTATACTTTGTTGCCGATGATGCAGAGGTAGCCGCAGCGCATGACATTGTTGAGGGCGGCGCGTTTACCGACTTTGAGATTGAATCGTATGAAAAGTCACTCGACGGATATGCGAATAAGGTATTTGTCCGCGGCGGCATTGGCGACGATGGGTATGCAATACAAACGTATGAGGAGGACACCACAGAACAGACGGCACGGGCGGCAATAGAGGGCGGCACGGGCGTATATGGCACAGTAATAAATGATGGCAATATTGACCTCCTGGCAGATGCTACAACAGCGGCAACAAATGCACTGAAAAAGTTCGGCATAATTCCCCGAACACTGACAATCAAATCATGGACGCTCGACTGGATTGCCGGAACAAAACTGAAAGTCAATCTACCGACATTCGGGATAAGCTCGGATACATACTACCTCATTGAAGAAGTCACCTTGCAGGACAACGGCAACCAGAACCTGCATTGTACCCTTCAATGCTCCGTGAGAAAGTCTGACAATTTTTCTACTCAGGGCAACCAGACGGGCATGGAGTATTTAGAAAAGGTAGTCTCAAAGGCAAAAGAAAGCGGAGGAATCAGCAATACCTATATCGACAGCACGGGCGCGATAACACAGACAAATTTATATGTGGACATTGATTGGCCGGCAGGAGCAAAGGCTAAAAGTGTTTTAGTTGACACCGACGACCCCACTATAGACGATGGCAGCGCCATAACCACCGCCACAACTCTCACCTGGGCGAGCGCAAGGCAAGTCAATGTCACCGGCACAACCATAATTACCCTGCCCGACCCTACCACAGATAAAAACATTGCAGGCAGCGCAGTAGACCACGATGGCATTGTAATGTTTTGTATCCATAATGCAAACGCAGCAAACGGCATGGTGACGGTGACGGACGGTACGTTGACAAAATACCTATACCCACAGGAGAGTGTCACGGTGCGCACAGGTGTTACAACAGCTTGGGAGGTGGTCTGATGGGTGCAAGTGCAATGATGGCAAGGGGAGGGTGTGCGGCGTTTAGGATGGATACGGCTCCATACGGGTGGTCGTTGGCTGCACCACAATTAGACAGTATCCCTGCGAATATTTCGATAGTGTTAAACGGAGAGATACACGCAGGTACGGACATTTACGGACTACTTAAATATAACGGTATAGATGCGTGGGAACAAATAGCAATCACGCCAAACTACGATTATGTTGTACCTATTTTGGTATACAACAATGCTATTTACGGTTCGCAAACATATATGAGTTCTGCATATTTAAAAAAGTGGGATGGGGTAAATGGCTGGATTGACGTAAATAGCATAGGATGGTTTGAAGAGAGTATAACGGCGGGGATAGTTTACAATAGCGAAATTTATTTAGCATTAAGTGTAGGATATTTGGTAAAAGTAGTTAACAATGAATTTGTAGAAATGGCTCCTTATATAGAATATCAAGATATAATAAAATTACTATTTGTAAAAAATAATAGTATTTATGCAGTTACAACCAAGGGGAAAATCTTGTTTTGGGATGGAATATATACATGGGTAGTAATTGTTTCCGCTCAAGGTAGCAATTGGGTTAATAGTGCGGCAGAATTCAATGGAACCGTATATGCAACAATTAATCTTGGCAAGCAACTATATAAATGGGATGGTACTTCTTCTTGGATAGAAGTAATTTCAAATCCCTTACCGAGTGGCGAAATGTTTTCTCTTACTGTTTGTAAAAATGAGTTATACGGAGTAGAAGGGCAAAGCGGAGCACTGTATAAATACGATAATGTAGATTCATGGATTATTGTGGGAGCATCTGAATATGGGCTTACAAATAATTCGTATTCTATGGTTTGCTTAGGCGATGTTCTGTATGCTACGGCTAGTTCAAGGCTAATTAAAACAGGTTTAACATTAGCCCCCACCCGCATCCTTGACGCCTCATATCTGACCCTATCCGCACCCGACTATCAGCCATGGACAACCTACCCCGATTCGCCTGTTTTGACTTCGCTATACCCCTATCAAGTCATATTTTCAGCAGGGGCAAACATTCGCCTTGTTGTCAACTCCGCACCATGGTACTACAACTTTTCAGGCGATACGCAGGTCAAATCAGCAAGTGTAGGCAAATTATACCAGCTTAATACGGGCGTGTGGGAATACATTAGCGATGCAGACAACTACTCATATACGACACTATTGCAGGCTAATGCAGATGTGTATGATAGTTCAAGCCTGACAACGGTATTTTTTGCAAAGACAACGACGGACGCGGGGACGCTGACGGGTAAGAGAGTAGAAGCGGCATATTGGAAAGACGGAGCAAGCAACAGGAGGATAAACTTATGAAGCAAAAAGTAGTCACATCGTCTGTCACCCTAGATGATATCGACCTGTTCGACACAATAATAAAATGTACCTCTGCTACGCCGATAACGCTAACCTTTCCGGCAGCGGCGGCGGTATATACATTCGCTGATTCTATTATTGTCAACTATGGCGCAGGAACAGTCACAGCAAACAGTACGGCGATAAAACAGAATTGTTTCGGGCAAATAAGCTGTGATGGCGGTACAAGTTGGCATGTTGCGGCTAGTCCAGCAATGACAAAGGCTGAAATTGAGGCGGTACTGACAGGAGAATTGACCTCACACACTCATGCAAGTCTGGTAACAAAAGTTAATATTGAAGCGGTTTTGACAGGCGAAATATCAAGCCATTATCACAAGACACAAATACAGACATGGCGGTATTATCCCGATACACCGCCAACGTATCCAGGTGAAAAATATCAAATTATTTTCTTATATCCTGGTTATGGCACTGCTCTTTTTACAACTGAAAAGGAAGTATACGTCAGTGAAAATACTTATAATATATATTCTTTATATCTTTTCACTAATAATGGGCAATGGCAAACAATGATACACACAGGTGGAGAGATATCAGTTCCTCCATTTATTATTTATGCCTCAAACTATGATATATATACAAATTCAACTAAAACAACCCTTGCATTCAATCATCAGAATGACCACAGAGAAACAAAACTCAAACCCTTGGTAAACGGTAGTACAACAAGCCCCGAAATAGTCTTTGACATTGACGGGGATATAATTATGGTGGAGGTGGCTTAAATGGCACAACAAATTATTCAATTAACGTTTCTTGAGCAATCATCAAGCCCGGCTAATCCTGATTCGGGAGATGCAAGACTTTATCTTTTGTCAGGCGAAAAAATGTATGTACTCAATTCAGCAGGCGCGGCGGCAGAAGTGTCTTATAATTTATCAGGAGTCTCAACAGACCGGTCAACTTCTTTATCAGATGGCAGCATGTATTTTGACACCACACTTGGCCGTCCGATATGGTATACAACTACTGGCGGATGGGTAGATGCAGACGGCACAACAGCATAACTATTAAAAACAACGGCAACATAACAAAAATCCCCTCCAACGAGGGGACTAAAGAAAAGTAAAATTTGTATGTTCGCAATCACATTATAGCAGATTGCCGTACAAAATAAAAATATTTTTTTAAAAGTGTCTAAGAATAATTTTGCATGGTATAACCTATATGCAGGGGAAAAACCTGACAATAATTTTAGGAGGATGTACCATGTTTAAGAGGTTAAGAGGTAGGAAAGGGTTCACGCTGATAGAACTCATCGTGGTTATCGCAATTTTGGGGATACTGGCTATTATAGCAGTGCCGCGTTTAGGCGGGTTTAGCGAGAATGCAAAAATAGCAACAGATAAGGAAGCGGCTGCGGTGACTGCGAATGCAACGGCTATATATGTAGCAGAACATCAGACAGATTCAACATTTACTTTTGATACAAGCACAACTGGCTTGATAACCGCATTGAAAGCAGAAAATTTGATACTTGACAGGGATTTGGATTTGACTTCTGCAAAATACGGTGGAGCAGCAATAGTTGATGGAAACATTGTTATCGCGCCTAATGGCGAAGTAACTGTAACATTGACATCAACTAATCCAATTGGCCCGGCATACGATTACCAAATTAAAAAGTAAGGAGGAATATCGAAATGTTTAAGAATAAAAAAGGCTTTACCCTTATAGAATTGATAGTTGTTATAGCAATACTTGGCATACTTGCGATAATTGCAGTTCCAAGATTAGGCGGTTTTACTGATGCAGCGAGAAGGGCGGCTGATAAGGAAGCGGCTCATGTTGTAGCTAGGTCACTTGAAATGGCGATTGCCTCAGGTGATTTAAAAGCTCCAATCAATCCTGCGGCACTTGTGCTGGATGAGAATGGCAATTTAACACCTACCGGATGGACAAATGGGGATGGACACACATATACAGAGCCTGAAATAGAGGCTGCAATTGACCCCTTGGTATCGTTGAATGGCCGGGATTTACAAGTTCCTGCCAGCCATTATGATATTGATGTTGGTACAAATGGTGACGTAACAGTACAAGAACAATCTACATCAACGCCGAGCGGCGTAGTAACCTTACTCGCAATCTCTGGCGTAATCCCGCCTGTAGCTGATGCAACACCGGTAACATCCATCCCAGAGACTGCACAATATACCGGTAGTGTATCTTGGGCACCTGCTGATAGCCATTTTATCGCAGGCAAAACCTATACAGCAACTATTACCCTTACTGTAAAATCTGGTTTTACATTTGCAGGTGTAACCGCGAATTCCTTTACTGTATCCGGAGCGACTGCAACAAATCCCATTAATTCAGGAGTAGTTACTGCAGTATTTCCAGCAATAGCATTACCGGCACCTTCGTTGAGTTTTAGCACCACCTATGGAGAAACTGCAACAGATTTATTGCCAAAGATAAACAGGCCGGACGATACATATACATTTGCAGTTGTCAGTGGGGATATTCATATAGGTGGTCCTGGTAATAGCCAAATACATATAACATCGAGAGATACCAGTGCTAGCAAAACAGCAATATTTACCTTAACAAAAGATTCCAATACATGGACATATACCATTACTATTCCAGCACAAAATACCGGAACGCCTTGGTATGGTGGATATATTGCACCATATGGCGCAGTAACAATAGTTGCTAATTAAGGAGGCAACATGCCAGTATTAATTATCCTCATGCTTACAGACTTTGTACTAACCTATATATCAGTAACCGCACAGTATGCTTATGAAGCTAACTCGCTTATGGCGTGGCTATTCAACTTGCCATTCGGGTGGAGTCTGTTGGCGAGACTGGTTATGATGGCGGTTATACTGATACCCTTCTGGCTGATATTCCGCAAGAAAGACAGGTACAAACGGCTCTTGCGGATGGCGCTGATTGGGGAAGGGATTATTGTGTTAAGTCACAGCTGGTGGATAATAGAAATGGTAAGAGCGCTTTAATCGGCGCTCTTTTCTTTGCAATGTATTCAGTTAATGATTTTTGTGTCTTTTGATTCTTGGAATATATTCTTCCCATATGAATGGATGGGTTATCGTAAGAGACATAGGTTTTTCATGTTTCCAAGATTTATTGTATTTCGGCTGATATTTGTTGATATAGTAAATTTCTAATAAATCGGAATCAGCCTGCGAGGTTGTTTCAAACTGCTCAATTTTTGCAATACTATTTCGATGTTCCTCTGATATATGAGAAAGACCATTTTTGTGGCCTTCTTGCCTCGTATACAAGCTATTAGTTTGACCAACATAAATAACTTCACCTTGGTTGTTTAAGTGACGGTAAACGATACACAAAATATAATCGCCTCCTGTGTGCTTTAAATTGTTTACTTGCCCTCAAACTTAAGATTTTCCAAGGCATAATGAAGTGCCATGTTAATGAGCGAATTACGGGAATGGCCTGACTTGATTGCCAAATCGTCAAACCTTGCAATAACATCTTTATCAATGCGGATAGTGAGAGTGGTTGATTCGGTTGTGTTAGGTTTAACAATAAATTTATCATCCATAGTAAACATATTTTATATCACCTCCTTTGATAATAGTATATCACAAAATATAACACAAATCAATATTGACTTTATGTTACATTTAGTGTTATACTTACAGCATCAAATATTATTTAGGAGGAAGTTATATGTTAAAGAAAAGCAAGAAAGGATTTACAATTTTAGAGCTCGTTTGCGTCGTTTCAATCATCGGTATCATCGGTTTAATCACTATACCCAAAATGGAGGGTGCACAAGACCAGATTAAAATAGCAAGCGATACCACAAGCATACGCAGCATCAATACCTGTATAGCAATGTACTGCACTATCAACGACCACGAAAATCTTTTAGGACAGACTTCAATCAATGTTTACCGTCCCATCAAAGACGGTGACAGCGCGGAAACAATAGTCCAGTTTTTACAGGATAAAGGGTTGCTGGACGATAAGGCAGTGATATACTTTCCGACCGGTCACACATACCTTGCTGTGGAAAATGAGGTGAATTGATATGAAATCATTCTTGGTAGGCGTTGCAATAGGGCTTTCGATACACGGTGTAAAATGGCTTGTATGCAAGGCAACTGTGAAACATAAATAAATAACCCGCAGAACCCAAAAGGCCGGAAGGTGCGCAAACACCAACCGGCTTTTTACTGCCTTCCAGTGTCGGCGGTGCTGACAAAGGAAGGTCTTTATATTATTACATAAAAAGAAGGGCGGTGCAAGATGGAAATAGGCAGCATTATAGTAGCGTTAATTGCCTTTGCAGGCACATTATCGGGAAGCTTTTTCGCACAACGGAGAAGTACGGCGCTGATTGCCTATCGGCTTGAGCAATTGGAAAACAAAGTTAACAGGCACAACAACCTTATTGAGCGAACGTATAGGCTTGAGGAACGGTGCGAAGTGTTCGACGAAAAAATGAAAGTGGCAAATCACCGGATAGACGATTTAGAGAAGAAGGAGGTAGAACAAGTTGAGTAAAAATCTAAACGACCTGCACCCGTATGTCAAGTACCTTGCGGAAAAGTTTACCGCAGAATGCAGGGCGAAAGGGCTGGAACCTGTTATCACCAGCACACTGCGCACCATGCAGGAGCAAACCGATATATACGCTATTGGCAGGACAAAGCCGGGAGCGATATTGAGCTACACAAAAGCTGGCTATTCCATGCACAACTATGGCCTGGCTTGGGACTGTTCATTCCCGCACAATGTGGATTACAAAAAAGCTGCAGCAATTGGCAAAAAGCTCGGTTTAACTTGGGGCGGAGATTTTAAGGTCAGAAAGAACGGAAAGCTTGTACCCTTTGTAGACCGTCCTCATTTTCAATGGACCGGGGGGCTTACCACAGCCGATTTACTCAAAGGCAAACGACCGGAAAATCCGCTGGAAATGACAGTCAAGGAATTTCAGAAGGCGTTTGGGTTGGAGGCTGACGGCATTGCAGGTAAGTTGACAAAGGCAAAAATGAACGAAGTACAAGCACTGATAAGTAAAACTTTACCAGTGCGAATTTGTATATGAAAGGAGAGAAATTGATATGAAAGAACGCTTTTCAAAACTCATTGATGTGAAAACTATAGTAACCTTTGCAGTAGTGGCAGATATAATTTTCCTGTCCATCAAAGGTACTATTGAGCCGAAGGACATTGTGCTGTTCGGCGGCATGATACTTACATACTTTTTCAACAAGGATAAAAAGCCTGAGTTATGAAAATACATTAACAAAAAATCCCCTTAGTCCTCATGGATTAGGGGGATTTTATTCCAATTACCGAAGTGGTTTTGATTTCTTTTATCAGTTCATGCAATTGGACGCTAGTCATTTTTGGTATTGATTCCCTTAAATAATCTTCGCAAAATTGCGGAAACTCATTAAATCCGTCTTGCTCCTCTTCCCTTCCTAGTTGATAGAGCATTTTTACAGCCGTCTTTACCAATTCACCTTTTGTCACCCTCTCACCTTCCTTTCCTGCTTATGTGGGAGCCTTTATAAACCCTTCGTTATACACCTATTGAATTTATTTATCACTTGCCTATCCTCAGTGAAATTTTTCTTTGTTCCCTGTATAATGTTATACAGTTTCATATATTTATCAAGCATTTCTGATATGTTCAGCAAATCATCAAGCGATAATTCTGAAAGATTTTCCAATTCACCCTTTGTCACCTTATCACTTCCTTTCTCTATTGCGTTGACAAATTCGGGTGTTTTTCTCCTTTGCGTTAACATTATACTTTTTGCTGTTTACATAATTGTTACCCTCTTACTTCCTTTCATGCGCTCGGTCAATTCTTTTTATTGATCTCCCACGCATACTGATGAAATTTACGCAACCTTTTGTATATGGAATTTTGCATGTTGTACATGTCTCTTTTTTATCACAAGTTACACACTCTTTTTCAATAATTTTCATCCCTATTACCTCCATTCTACTTTATTAAAATAACAATCCTCATGATAGCATTGTAACTTTCCTTCAACCTCGACCAGTTTACCATCGCAGAAAGGGCAATCCTGTCCTACATGAAATCTTTTATCTACCTCAGTAATTTTTAAACTTTTCATCCCCGTTACCTCCACCCTCACGTTTTCACCCTCAACGACCACTACATCGCCAACAAACACCTGTTTTGCACCTTTGCTAGTCGGTATTGTAATTGACTTACCGCAGGCTTTAATGGCTTTCGCTTTGCCCGGCAAGGCGTTTATGATTTCTAATATATTGTCTTCTGTACCGGTAAATTTTATTTTCATGATTTTACCTCCCTTTTAATCTTCAACGGCTGTTGCCATATATTCAACACTGATCATTATTTCCATTTCTCTATTACATTCAGGGCAAAATACATTCAACATACAACACATATCGTAGTTAAGAGCACGTTGGCCTTCAAATTTATGCCCACAATGAGGACAAATAATATCATCTATACATTTCGTTTGATCAGTAGGATATTTCTTTCTTGACATCCCCATTACCTCCCTCCACCTTTCCTGCTATTGTGCAAACTAAAGAACTACCCTACCTAATCTTTCCGGATTGGGGTCCCAAATAAAAGCCTTGCAATGCATCCGTAAAGGGAATTCGGCTGACGGTATATCTGCGCATGAAATATATTCCTTGCCACTCTGCCCTGTGTAGCAAAATCCAGGCTTTACGGATTTATCCGTCCACCTGTTACGTCCATTTAGACATCCTAAAAACCAGTTCACACAAAGAGGGCAATCCGGTAATCCTTTTGACTGGTATTGTTTTAGTCTACTAATTTCATCCATATCCTTCTCCCTCTTTCCCATTCCGAATATTTAGGGGTAGGCAGTTGGTGTAAGTTTTAGGTGGTAGGCAGGAAATTTCATCCTGCAAGCTGTTCATTTATAGACTAAGAAAGTATAATGTTCCCTCTAACTCATTGGAGCCATTCGGCCTACTCCGCTGTTTCATGAGTTTCCAGCAAGACCCGCTCGGCTCGTTCTATAAATGTGCGTTTTATTCCGCCACTACCACCCGATAACATAATTGCTAAACACATATACAGTATATCACTTTGTGGGGGAATGTCAAGGATAAATATGCAATATCCTGATATAAAGTATTGCTTATTCTAAGGATGCGTGATATAATTATAGTGGAGGTGGACGCATGCAAATATTTACTATAACAATCCATAACAAGGCTGTAATTAATAAGCTTGTATCATTGGATAAGAAAAAAGGGGCATATATTAGCCGACTAGTCGAACAGGACATAAGGCTTGGGGAATTGGAAAGACGGGTAAAAGAGTTGGAAGGGGGAAAGGAATAATGATTAGCAAAGCAGAGGCAATAAAACTACTAAAACAAAACGACTATTATCTGTCACACGACAAAACGCTTATGATTTACCATGTTACCCAAGAAGGCGGCAGATTCAGCGAAAGACTGAGGCCTGACACAGGAAGGGAACTGTCTAAACGCATGAATAAGACCTCTAATGATCTGTGCATGGTTGTACATTACAAGGGGTTTACGGATTAGGAAGGAGTGAGGGGATGAAGTGTAAAAACAAAGTTGATGGGAAGTGTATAATCTGTGACAATGAAGAATGCAAGGTAGAAGGAAATGATTATTGGTGTTGTCCTGATTTTGAACCAGTAAAGGAGTGATACCATGATAACAATATGCAAAACATGCGGAATGTCTTTTAATTCTGATACTGATGAATTTGATAACCCTTTGCAGGATGAATGTAACTCTTGTTGGGCTGAAAACGAATGCAAGCATTGTAAAGATAAGGATTGTGAGCATTGCGACACCTATTATTTTTGATGCCTATCACCCTTCACGCCCCACACCGGGGCTTTTATTTTTGTCCCTTAAAAATCATTCAATACTGTCAATGTGTTATTTTCATATTCAACAATCGCCTCAACCTCTGATAAAATAGTTCCTCCAAATGCATTTGCACCTCTAAATTTCATATGAACATATAAATCGCCAATCTTGCCCTTACCTATTAAATCCAATTGTTCCTGAGTGCTTATTACAAGATATGTTGTTTCAACATGCTCAAAGCTTTTCGGATCATTCATATTTTCCTTAACAAATTTAACTAACCTCGAATGGGAGCCATCCCATAACCTGAATTGTGAAATTACCCATTCATCATGTAATTTTTGTTCAATTTCTTCAGGGGATAGTGTTGGCCCTGGTGTTGCTGATAGGTTTGCAGTTGATTTGACAACCGTGGTATCGTTTACTGCTATGTCTTCTTTGTCACCTCCGTTTACAGCGTTAATTATAACAATTATAAAAACTATGGCCGCGAATAATACAAGGCAACCAGCAGCAGAATTCTTTTTCTTTTGTTTTATAACTGGGGTAAACTGTAACCCACACATATTACAAAACGCAGAATTATTCGGGATAGTATTGTTACATCTTGGACATATCATGCAAACACCTCCATTTTGCTACCATCATATAACATAATTTTTCACTATGCAATACCCCCATACCCGCCTTCTAGTCCCATCGTCCTATTTTGTACCCATGCCGTTCTAATTCGGCAAATTCCGACAAAATAATGCAAAATAACGCACAGTTTGTCGAACGATTTTGTTGAAATAGGTAGACATAAAGTATATAATATGGCTTGTACGGATGGCGGCGGGAATAAATAGTAAAGGGAGAATGATAAATGGCGAACTTAACGAGTAACCCAAAATCGGAATCCCAAGAATTTACTTATGATAAAGCATTAAGTGAAATTAACAATATAACGGGGAAATTGACCCTTAAAAACCTGTATAGTCTTCTGGGATGTGCAAGAGGACTTATCAAATCACAAAAACTAACAAAAAACTAACAAAGCACCCTTTGACTCCATTAAAATAGCCATCCGTCACTTGACTTTTAATCAAGGTGTCTGCGGTTCGAATCCGCAATGGCTCACCAAGGAAAAACCGCTTGTCTGTAAGGATTGAGCGGCTTTTTAATATCTAATTAAAATAGATGGGCAATAAGTAAGTATCGGTAAGCTATGGCAAATCGTTTCCGTTACTAACAAATTACTAACAAGCCTTATGCAAACATCAAATTTTCAAAATGGCTTTCCTGAGTTCCTCAATATCGGTGCGAGTATAAGTGTCGGCAGTAAAAGAATACTTAGCATGACCGAGTATCCTCTGAATATATAGAGTGTCGGCTCCGGCTTTCGCCAATAAGCTGGCGCAGGTATGACGGCAACTATGAGGATTAAGTTTTCTCACCCCATGGGCATCAAGTGCCGGAAGGTAAAGCGTATCACGGTATACCCTGTCCGACAAATGCTTGCCTTTTTCATTGCATATAAGATATTCACCATTTTTGTCATACCATGTTTTTATATATTTTAATATCTTTGGGTGTATGGGTATTATCCTGTTCTTACCAGCTTCGGTTTTAAGTCCTCCGGTTATTGTTTGGTTTTCAAAGTTTATACTGAATTTTGTAAGACTTAAAAGTTCATTTATCCTCAACCCTGTATATATCAGTATGAGTATTGTATCAACCCATGGTTCGCCCTCTGCCTTTTCTAGTTTCTGTATTTCTAAGTCGGTAAATATTTCTTTTTCTTCTTTTTCAACTTTAGGAAGTCTGACAAATTCAGCATAATTTTTATTGACCACATCATTTTGCAGGGCATAATCGTAAAGCATTGAAGCCAATATTTTAATATTTTTTATAGTTGAAATGCTTTTGCCTTCCTTATGACACTTATTGACGACCGATTGAATGTGACCTGTCCTTAGTTCTTTAAATTCGACCTTGCCATATACAGATAAGCGATTCCATGCAGCTCTATAGCAATCCTCTGTTTGCTTTGAAATATACTCATATTTATCGGGATACCATTCATCATATAAATCTTTTAGGGTTATATCTGCTTTTGGTATTATGGGTTCTGTGTGACTTTTTACTAACGCATTCAACGCCAGTTCCTTGTCTTCAAAGTACCCTATCGTTTCATAAATCGGCTTTCCAGTATCTGTTTTGCCGATAGTCTTGCGAGTCATGTAAGGCCTTCTGCGGTTTCCGGGTAATCGATATATGGTGCCATATCCGTTCGGGAGTTTCATCTAGTCACCTTCAAATCGTCAATTTGCTAATATATTCCTTAATAACATTTCTTTGGTTAGGTTTTAATTTAATATACTCTTGTATTATCTTTCTATCGAGTTCGTCAAGTTGACTAGCATTCGTTAATAAGAACTCTTCAAAGTCAATATTGAAACTGTTATACACTTCTCCAATGCCAGTCCTAAGCCATTCTTCATTCACATTAAATTCGCGGCAAACATCTTTTATTACCCTATCTGTTACTATATTAACTTTTCCTCTTTCAATATCAGAAAGGCTTCCCTGTTTAATTCCAATCTTGACAGCCGCATCTCCTTGCTTAATTTTTTGTCCCATTCTTATACTCTTTATTCTTTCACCTATACTCAATTCATCCACCTCCATTTTACATTATTATATATTTATTTTTATAGATTGTCTATAAGTATTTTTAAAAACGCCTTGACTTTAAGGATAATCTATATTAATATTAAGATAGTCTTAAATTATCGCTGGATATTTAAAGGTGAGGTGGTCAAAATGTTAGAAAGCAATTCTGTAAACGACAGCATCAATATAAGAGACTTTCAAGAAGTTATTTCTCTTATTGGAAAACTAAATGATAAACAAAAGGAACTTGTCCTAGCAACCTTACGTGGCGCCGTCATGATTGCCGATTCCAATACAAGGGAGGAATAGTTATGACCCTTCTAGAGCTGGAACAAAAACGGCCTTATACAATAACTGTTCAAGATGCTGCGGCGATTATGGATGTTACCCCGAGGTTTTTACAACTCGCATTGCAGCAGGGAAGATTTCCGTTCGGTACAGGCGTTGAAATGGAAAGATGGGCTTTCTACATAAATACAGAAAGATTCTTGCTTTACATGAAAGGCTCTGATATTGGTGGAGAGAAGCCAGCGTAATACCATGCTCCACAGGGGGCTAATGTTCGCTTGCCTATCGGAGGAAACGCAAGTGAGTCTTAAGGAAAGGAGGAACCACATAATGGATGCTACTGCAAAGAATGAGGCAATTGTAAGAGAAATTATCAACCTATTAGCCGAAAAAAAATGCACGGTAAATGAAGCTGAGGAGATATTGATTTATCTGAAACATTCTATATCTCAAAAAGCTACCGTACAAAGAGCCGAAGAAAAGTTATTTGATTGTGAAAATTAACGCTTTTTGCTCTTCATAGTATTTAGAATTAGCGTTAAATCATCATGCTGGTACTCATTAATATCCTTGATTTTAATAGACAACCAGCAATGCGAAGCTTTCCCGCAAGGGTCAGCAACCATAATATCTTTGTACAATACGCAATCTTTTCTACACATTGCGTTGGCAAATGGACAAAAATTAGGATCCACGGAATCGCCTCCCTTCAATGGGAGTATATCAAAGTTTTACAAGGATAGGAAGCGAGGAACGCTATGAACAGTCTTGTACCAATCGAACACAAAAATCAGAGAGTATTGACTACTCAGCAACTGGCAGATGGTTACGAAACCGAGACCGAGCGCATAAGACAGAACTTTATGCGGAATCAGGATAGGTACATTCTAGGCATACATTATTTCATTCTTGAGGGCGAGGAATTACAAGCCTTTAAGGGCGAAGTATCAAATTGCTACCTTGCGCCAAACATCAATAAATTCATGCTCTGGACAGAAAAGGGCACATTGCTTCATGCCAAATCACTCAATACAGACAAGGCGTGGGAAGTTTATGAAATGCTGGTTGAAAATTACTTTCATCAGAAAATGACCCCACAACTACTCATAGCAACCGCACTCATCGAAGCTCAGAAGCTCATTGAATCCAAAGATGAAGTGATAGCCCTTATGAAGCCCAAAGCTGAATTCTTTGATGCAGTAGCCAACAGTAAAGATGCTATTGAAATGTCACAGGCTGCAAAAGTACTGAACTATGGCAAGGGCAGGAATGTATTATTCAGGATTCTCCGGTCAGAAGGCATATTGAGAGATAATAACGAGCCTTATCAGGAATATGTTGACCGTGGCTATTTCAGAGTAGTTGAACAGAAGTACACGAAGCCGGACGGAACAACCTGCATCAGTATTAAAACGTTAGTCTACCAGAAGGGACTTGACTATATCAGGAAAGTACTGGATAGACAAAAAGCATTATCGGCCTAATCCATATCAGTGTAGACATATCACATATCGCCTAAATTGTTTTATGAGTACATAGGCGAGGTCAAGGAGTAAGCAAAGGAGGAAACACCATGAAGAAAGAATATTCGCCGCCATTGGACAAAGGTATTGAACGCGAAGTTGAGATTCTTGCTGAAGGAGGCATAGAAACTTATGAATCATGTGAGAGCGGACCAGGACATTGTTATCCGGAACCTACTGTACGATTCCACGGGGAAAGAAGCGAGGGCTTCAAAGCACTTGCAATCGCGTTGCAAAATGATTTAAAACCCTCAAATCTCAGGCGTATATGGCCCATCATCGACGGTGAGCCTGTCGGCCCCGATTGGGAAATGACATTTTACCACCCTGGCAAATGACTATTTCCCTTGTTTGTCTAGTCCTGCGCATTCTTGACAGAGAGGTTTTCCGCCGGTTCCTTGTCTCAGGTTTTCCTTTTCAATGTTGTTACCGGTGTTGCAGTTGGTGTTGTCGTGATGTACAGGTTGCTTGATTGAGTGCCAAGGCGATTTTTTAGGCATATATATTCACCCCCTTTCGACACAATTTTACCACATAATCAGAAATTTGGAAACTGGAGGCTCACCCATAATGACTAATCTAACCAAAACAGCCCTCGATATGGCAACAGCAGACATACGCGCCAACCGCCTGCCGTTTCGCACCCGGACAACGCTGGCAGATGCACGGGAGATATTCCTGCAATGCCTGAGGGTTGCGAAATGGGTGCAGGTGAGGGAAATGGGGGCGGGGGAAAGAGAGTTGAAATGAATTTGTAAATGAGTGGAGGGATTTTAATGGCAGATAAAATAGTATTCGCAAGGGTTACGGGCGGCGACACATATGATTACTTAAAGAATATCGACATCGTTGGACGTGTCGGTGTCGTAGGTGACTTGATTGTATACGGATGCAAGGATGCTGACCAGCCGAGATTTTACGAAGGGCTTTTTAACATGGATAAGACTGATCCGGTTCAGGGATGGCAAACTGTTGAAGATGTGAAGGAATGGTGGGAAGAAGGCGGAGACGGCATGCTGATGTATGTTAAAAAGGGCAATTTTGAAGTTGTGAAAGACGGCCATTTTCTTGCAAAATAGTTCGCACTAAGCAAAGCGGGCGAGGATGCCCGCTAATATGGACGGATGGCGAAATGGTAGCCGCGCCGGAATCTTAATCCGGTGAAAGTTCCGAACGAAAGAGTAGGCAATCGTGCAGGTTCAAATCCTGCTCCGTCCACTATATGGGAGAGAGTGAGTAACCAGCCTCACCTTTCCCGCAAGCTCCACACACGAAGCATGTACCGACTGAGAGTATAAATCAGGTGAGCACATGCCGCCCGCCGGAGCGTATCCGGCAAGCCGAAAGGCAAATAAAAAATAAAGGATGTGCAAAAATGACAAGGATAGAGTTATATCTGCAAAATAATCCGAAACAAGTCCCGGTTAAAGATGCAATTATGCTGGAAGAATGCCCTCCAAATGTGCGATGCCCTACACCTAAAGATATTTATACGCCACATAATTGTGAAAAATGCTGGAACGAAGAAGCAAAGGGACAGGAAAAATATGACGAATTGGGAGCGCTGGCAAAACCGTTGCAGGATTGGTTAATGGCTAACTTTAACCCGCATTGCAGGATAGAAATAGACTGTCAAGGGACAGAGGTGCTTTCGGGGGAAATGTATGTTGCGATTATGACAAAAACGGCGGACTGAAATATCCGCCAATATGGGGAAGTAGCGAAATTGGTAACGCACTGGTGCGGAATAGCAAACTACACAATGACGATTGTGCGTATTTGCTAGACCAAGGGAAACAGGTATTGTGAGTTCGACTCTCACCTTTCCCACAAGCCGAAAGGCAAAATTTACGGAAGGAGGTAAATGTATGAACGAGGCAAAATGTGCAGTAGCACCGATCGAATTATTAAACGACATAGCACAGGAAATCATTGACATACTTGACAAGGTAAACAGTCTTGCTAATGTCATTGATAACAGAATGTACGGTTCAAGTCCTCAACCGCCGTGCGACAAGAAAGAACCGCCAGCAAACTTAAGAGAAAGGCTAATTTGTATAAGAAGCCAGGTAAAAGAAATTGGTGACACGCTAGAAACCGTACAGGCAAAGGTATAACCATCAGCCGGGCAGCACGATCAAACAGTGGAGAGGTAAGTCTGTAGCTTCCTCTCCGAAACTAAATGAAATGGAGGTCAAGGATATGGAATCTGCAAGTGTAATTGTAATTTTTAACGATCCTGGCGAAGAACAGAAAATTTATGAAAAGTTTTTACTAGTAGCACTTGAAGAAAACAACCTTAAAACCGTAATTAGTTGCATGAGTCCTATGGAGTTAAGCTTCTGTATTGCCAGAATTCAAGCGCAGTTAATCAAAATTCTCAATGAAACTAAATTATAGGAGGGGAAAGTCGATGGTATTTTTCAATTTTGTAGAAATAAAACTGCTTAGTTTAAAGCGCAAAGTCAAAGACCTGGTACTTGAAAATGAACCAATTAAGGCAATAAAACTCGTTAGGGAAGTCAAGCACAAAAGCTTGAAAGATGCAAAGTACTACGTTGATGTAATACGCTGGAAGCTAGGCAAAGTTCAGCCGTGGGAAACTGACCCACGGAAGAAGGTTATATAGGGAATGGAGGGGTCAAGTCTATGGACAAATCAAATGTAGGCGTATCAGGGCACGAACAGGGCAAAAGTCTGCTTGCGGCAATCTTCGCAATGACAGCAGGTTTCAACAGGTATGCAAATCCGGTTCATACCAGTAAGTTTGAGGGTTGCAAAATCATTCCAGGTATCCGTAATCCAAAGGACTCAATCAGGAAGGCTGCAATTGAACGCCGCAGGAAGGCAACTAAGCTCAGCAAATTGAGCAGGTCGAAGCGCAGGACTATCTATTACTATAATCTGCGGCATCCGGTCAAGATGTACGCATAAGGGGAGGTTTTACCATGGATTACAGAAAGTACATTATCGACACACTGTTGAGGCGGAACAAAGCGACATTGAGGAAGAAACAGAGTTTATGCTGCTGGTTGATGTTAAGTCAATGATAGATGATATTGAAAATAGGGTTGACGGAATCAGCGATATGCTGGATGAAATCACTGGACTTGCTGAGATTGATGAAATCAAGGCTAAAGCCCAACAGCTTTCAAAGGATTTGTATTAGGGAGGTTAAGCTATGAACAAAAACCAAAAGGCATTTGAAGGTTATCAACGGCAGGCAGTAGAGAACTATCTAAGGCGAACAATCTCGCTCGACATTTTTCGTGAGGCGCGCATTAGAGCAAATAAATTACCGGCATCCAACATGCAGCAGAGGATCGAACAGATTGCAAATTCTACAAGGTAGGGGAGGTACACGCCATGGATGAATCAATTTGGGTAGGTGTACTAATCGTCTGCGCTCTCATCATTGTCGGCATGTGGGATTGGGCGAAAACGGAATGCAGGAAGCAGGAGGCAAGAAAGCTTGAGGAAATGAAGCGGCAGAAGGTGCTAGGGAGCTCGGAGAGGCACATTAATTTGAAGGGGTGAAGGTTATGGATTTTAAGATTGGTGACAGGGTTCACGTGTCAAACAACGGATGCTCATTCACAACTTATAGCGAATTTTTCAAGAGGAATGGGCTTGAGTATTTCAAGAAGGATTGGGTGCATGGCGAAATTATTCCAATAGGCGATTATACCGTTGCTGCAATAGGGAAGCATCATGCTAGCTATTATGGCACGCTTTACTTGCTACGCAGTGAACGCGGCAAAATACACATTGCGACTAATCTCTACAGACATTTAACACTTATTGAGGAAGGGGAGAAGAAGTTGAAAGCTTACGATTTAATGAAACTTGCGGCAGAGAATCCGCAGAGGTATGAGGGGAAACGGTACAAGACGGTAGAATATTTCGCTTTGGATGGCAGTGGCAAGGCGCGTCCTGTGGCTTTAGTTAGAGAAGGCAGTCTTATATTCCCTGATTGCACGAGTGCTTATATAACCTCTAAAACTACGTTTGAAGAAATCAAGCCGGAGCCCCAGCCTGTCAGCTTCATGGAGGCTAGGAAGGCGGCTATAGAGGGCAAGAGACCGTTTATCGTATTGGATAATATCAAGTACACTCTGATTGCTGACAAAGGCTTGTATGACGTCAATGGTTATTGGTTAAAGGTTAAATCTGGAAATAACATAACATACAGCATTTCCACCGGTATGCTGGATGGCATGTGGACGGTTCAGTGAAAGGGGGGGGTGAGATTTGTATTATGGAGCGCCACAGATAATTTATCTTGTCCTGATAGCAATAACGTTTGTGTTATACGTGATTCTTGATGGACGTCCTAGAACCGGCAAGTATAGTTTAGGGGCATGGCTTGTGGAAGCATTACTTACATTAGGTTTGCTATACTGGGGCGGATTCTTTTCGAAATAAAAAAATACCGCTCAAGGCGGCGAGGTCAACAACTATACACATTGTACCATGCGGTACAGGAAAAGTAAAGAGAGGTGATAAAGGTATGAAATATCGTGATTTTATAGAAAAGAACACCGTAGTTGCAGAGCAGACAGACATTGAAAATAACACAGTTTTTATGTTGATAGATGCTGTTAATAGTATGAAGGACGGTCTTGAGCAGAGAGTAGATGGCATCAAAGATATGCTAGATGAAATATCCGGTTTGACTGAGATTGAGGATATTAAAGAGAAGGTTAAGGAATTGGTAGGAGATTTGTATTAGCTGGTAAACCGCCGTTATTATGCGGTGGGATGTATAAATATGCAGAAAGGGGGTTAGAGGTATGGAATTAGAGGAATTGAAACAGAAAATAGATACTTTTTTAGACATCAACAAGGAGCTAGTTACAGTTGGAATGTGTGATATCACTCATGATAGTGGCATGGGGCATTTGCAATTAATGATTGATGATCTCATAAGTCTGTCAGAAAAATACAGTTTGAAACTTAATGTTGATAAGCGTAATGACGTAGAATTCCCATGGAAAGTATCAATACCGGAATTAAAGATATATGCAGTAGCTACTAACAAAGGGGTTGCGAAGTTGCCATAGGGATAGTTAACCTTTTGCCCCCGCTTTCCTTTACTGTCAAAAGCGGCCTGGCAGCTCAGCGGGTTTAGACTGTCGGGGGCAAATTAATTTTAGAGGGAGGGTTGAAGGAATGGAATGGATAAGCGTAAACGACAGTTTGCCGCCTTTGGGTGATTATTCCGTATTTGTTTATTTCAATCACGGCGGTATGGATATGGTCCATGTAGAGGATTATTTTAAAGATATTACGGCCGGTATCAAAGACGGAATACAACGGTATACAAAATGGTATGTTTCGCAGGGTGTTACACATTGGATGAATCTGCCGAACGCGCCCCAATAAATCAATTAATTTTGAGGGAAGTGGTGTGATGAAGGTAAAAGTTAAATTTGCAGGCTCAACAAGACTGGTGGAGGTTATTAGCAAGGAATGTCCATCGCGGGAATGTTTTCATCCGCACAACTGCCCTGTACGGTCTGCCTGCGGCGTGGGGCATGGATATTCTGAAAGCAATAAACCACGCTGGCTGTGTCTGACAAATTATCATAATGGGTGTCCAAATAAATTTTGAGGGAGGTAAATGTATGAAATTTCTATGCTTTGAACTGGTGAACACCAAGAAGCGCGTACGCAGCGCATACATCAAAGGTGACAATGAGAGTGCATATGCGGCGTATAGGGCAATAATGGGCGTGGGTGTGAAGGAAAGTCACGAGGCGGTTAAGCCATGGCTAAAGGAATGGGAGGGGAAGAAGTAATGGATAATCTGGCGCTGGAAATCATTGAGGAAGATGTACAGGAAGGCTTTAAAATCGACAACGACAACCTTGCAGAGTGGGCGTTGAAAATCATTACCGAAGAAACAGCAGAAACACAGAGATACATAAATGTCTGCAAAACATTTGTGGGCGAATACAACATGAAGGCACAGAAGGCGCAAGAACGGTTTGAAACCAAGACAGCATATCTGAAACAGCAGTTGCAGAATTACTTTGAATCCGTGCCGCACAAAGCCACTAAAACGCAGGAAACCTATAAACTGCCTTCCGGTACATTGAAGCTGAAATACGGAACGCCGGAGTTTATCAGGGACGAGAAAAACCTTGTAAAATGGCTCAAGGCAAATGGATATGAGGACAAGGTAAAAGTTGAGGAAAAGGCGGATTGGGCAGAATTTAAGAAAGGTGTAATTGTGCAGTCCGGCAAGGTCTTGACGGCTGACGGTGAGGTTGTGGAGGGTGTGACCGCGAACGAAAGGCCGAACATATTTGAGGTAGAATTATGATTCTACATGAAAAACTGGTAGAAATCCGCAAACTCGTCAAGGCACTCAAAAAGGATACGGTAGGTAAGGTGGGTTTTAAGGATTACCCATACATAAGCACTGACAATATCTTATCCGCAATCATGGAAAAAATGAATGAGCTTAAAGTCTTACTCATCCCTACCCTGTCAGAATGTACCCTTAAAGAATTCAACTATACCAATTCATCCGGCAAGGATAAGACAGACTTCATCACCCAGGGAACAATGGGCTTTACATGGATAAACGCAGAGGAACCGGCAGACCGCGAATATGTACCCTGGTACTTTTTCGGGCAGCAGGATGAGGCGTCAAAGTCACTGGGAAGTGGGTTGACATATTCACAAAGGTATTTCTTGAAAATGTCCTTTCTGATTGCCACAGATGAGGACGACCCCGATCTAAAGGATACATCAGGCAAACTGGGCAAGCCAACGCAAAAAGATAAACCTGATTATTCCGAATGTTTGAGTGGAAAACCTGAACGAGACGACAAAGATGATTCTGTACACCTTTGTCATGATTGCGGAAATGAAATAAAGGAAACGAAGAAAAAGACCTGTGAACAAATTCTTGCGGACGGAATTAAATACCATAAGTTGGAATTGTGCCAGCCCTGCTTAAACATCAGATACAAGGCGGCTCACCCCGATGTTTGAGGTACAGCAATATCCTAAACCAATATACAAAAAGACGTGCAAGAAGAAGTATCCTTGTTTATTTGAGCTCGGCTACTGCTGGAATTGTCACCGTACCGTAGACCTCGAACGTCACCACATATATGGTGGCAATCCTGACAGGCAGCACAGTGAACGATATGGTTTATACGTCTCACTGTGTACACAATGCCACAGGAACACAACAGATGAACTGGACAGAGGTTTAATCGCTCAACTAAAGCAAGAGGGACAGAAACGGTTTGAGGGCGTTCACGGACACAGCGAATTCATGCGGCAGTTTGGGAGGAATTATTGTGAGGGCAGTATTTCAGAAAATTAAGCTGCAATTTGACGAATCCGGCAATACAGAGGTTGTCCTGACGACCAAAAGCAAGATACAGGCCGAGGTTGCAGAATTAAAGGAAATTGTATTAAAGGGCAAAGAACTGCTTGTTGAAATAAAGCAATACCGCTACAAGCGCAGCCTTGATGCTAACGCTTATATGTGGGTGCTGCTCTCTAAAATGGCTGAGGTTCTACATACAACCAAGGACGAACTATACCTTGTCGCGCTTGAGAGATATGGAGTATTTACCCATGTTGTAGTTAAGCCAAATGTAGTAGACAGGGTAAAAGCTGAATGGCGCACTGTTAGGGAACTGGGGGAGGTCACGATAAACGGCCAGAAGGGGATACAACTACAATGTTTCTTTGGATCCTCAACCTACGACACAAAGGAAATGTCTGTACTGATAGATGGGGTTGTAAGTGAGGCAAAGGAATTGGGAATAGAGACTATGACACCTGCGGAGTTGGCAGGGTTAAAAGATGAGTGGGGCAGGTGATTAGATGCCTGGCTATATAAAGCTTTATAGAGATATAAGAAAAGCCGCTCATTTGCGGGCGGCTTCCTCCAGGTACTTCTCAACAGCTAGCCTGATTAAATTTGACAAAGACCGTTTTTCACTGTCTGCTTGCTTTTGAAGTTTATCATAAATGCCATCAGGGAGAGATACCATTACCCGCTTATTAGACACACAAAACACCTCCTTGAATGTATTGTAACACTATTATACAAAGTAATGCAATAGGGAACATTTGTTTGTAAAGTGTTGCATTATGATACAAAATGATGTATAATATATGTAGAACGTAATAAAGGTGGGGGCGTAGATATGATAAAAACAATAAACAATGTAAGGGTTAATTTTTCAAATAACAATAGTTGTCATACTACAATTGATAATTTAATTTGTAGTGTGTGCAATAAGCGAACAGAAAGGGTAACCGTATTTTATTCAAAGCAAAATAAAAACGATATTAGATTTGGCTGCAATAATTGTTTTCATAAACTATTTGAGGAGATGTTGTGCATATACGATGATAAATATTTGTTGGCGTGTAGTGTAACAGACATTAACTTCAAAACCAAAAAGGAAACTAAAAAAAAGACTCGTTCCGAAATGACATTAAAACTTCGCTATGAAATTTTAAAAAGAGACAATTTTCGTTGTACTGTATGCGGTAGAAGGCCACCAGACGTTGAATTATGTATCGACCATATAAAACCAGTAGCTAAAGGTGGCACGAGTACAAAAGATAATTTAAGAACCTTATGTACTGATTGTAATATGGGCAAAGGGGTGGGTTAATGTCAGAACCTAAAATACCAGGTGGCTGTATTTTATTAAGCAGAAAATTAATAGAAAGTGAAATTATGTCAAAGCCTCCCTTGTATTTAAAGGTCTGGATATGGTTGCTTTTGAAAGCCCAACATACGGACTTCAAGGGGTTAAAAAGAGGGCAATACAAGACTTCAATAAATGAAATTATTGAGGCTATGGCCTATAAAGTTGGATACCGGAAAGAGAAACCGACAAAGAAAGAAATATTTGGAATAATTGACTGGCTACGAAATCCGCACGAAAGGGTCAATGAAGGTCACATGATGGTAACAACGAAGGTAACACATGGTTTTGTCTATGAAGTAGTTAAATACAGCTACTATCAAGATTTAAACAATTACGAAGGTAACAGCGAAGGTTTTACGAAGGAGACGCGAAGGGAACAGCAGGGGGACAATATAAACAAGAATGTAAAGAATGATAAGAATAAAGAATTAAAAGATATATGTGCGGATGAACCGCACACACACAAATTTATTCCACCCACTATTGAACAGGTTAAAGAATATTGCACTGAACGAAAAAACCAAGTTGACGCTGAAAAATGGCACGATTTTTATACATCAAAAAACTGGATGATAGGCAAAAACAAGATGAAAGATTGGAAAGCTGCAGTTAGGACTTGGGAACATGAAAATCAAGCACAGCAGCAATCCAGAGTCCCAAACAAAGGCAACTTTGACCAGCGCAATTACACGGACAGCGATTTCGACAAAATGTTTAAAGAAGTGTGAGGTGTGAAATGGAAAGAAATTATGTTATAGCATCAACAAAACATATGACACATGGGTTTCTTGAATTTTGGGGCAAATATACGCCTGATGATGCAAAAGAACGAAGCGAGTCAGGATACTACAGGGATATAAATTACTGTGAAAAATTCACAAAAGAGGAATTAGAAAAAACACACCGGAGTTTCCCATTCTACAGAAAAGGCATGAACCCATTTAAGCATGAACATTTTTTTATAAAGGTTTCTGACCTTGAAAAAATAGGCAAGAAAATGACAGTAATTTATTTGTGAGGTAACGACATGAAACAAATCGACCCTTGCCGCAACTGTAAGACTCCAACCGAACGCGCGCCATGCAACTGCCATATATGTAAGGATTGCTGTAAAAGGTGTAGTCTGTGGAAGGCGCCATGCAAGTACGTGAAGTGGGAGGGGCAGGAGTTATGGGATTAGAAAGGGGTGTGAGGCAGTGAATACAGAATTAATGTTCAGCAGTAAAACGGATGAATGGGAAACGCCGAGAAAACTAATTCAGGATCTTGAAAATGAATATGGAAAATTTACGCTTGATGTGTGTGCTTCCATTGAAAATGCTAAGTGCGAACGGTATTTTACTAAAGAGCAGGACGGACTGAAACAGTCATGGCAGGGTGAAATATGTTGGATGAATCCGCCTTACAGCAGAACAGAAACCGGAAAGTGGATTAAAAAGGCACACGAAGAATGTCAAACAGGAAATTGCGTTGTCTTTGCTTTACTACCTGCCCGAACTGATACAATCTGGTTTCACAAATATGTTTATAAAAACTATGCCTTTTCACTTTTAAAAGGGCGGATCAAATTTGTAGGAGCAAAGCATGGCGCACCATTCCCAAGTATGATCGTCATTTTTAGAGTTTGAAACTCACGCCGGGGAAGCAGGCTGAGAATATAACAAGGCGAGCTATATTAATATCCTGGCAGATACGCGGATAGCCTTCATCCGCAGAAGGGGGGGAGAGAAATGGAAAGAGAGTACAAGTTTAGGGGTAAAAGCAAAGCCAGCGGTCAATGGGTTTATGGTGACCTTGTTCACAAAGAAGGGTTTGTTGGAATTGAATTTGACACTATTGGTGGTAGGGAATATCACGAAGTTTGGCAGGTTGGACAATACACAGGCCTCCACGACCGCAACGGAAAAGAGATATATGAGGGGTATATTGTTCATTGTTGGGGCGGAGAACATTGTCAAGGCTATTGGGAGCACGACAGCAAAATAACAATAAAAAACATGATTAACGATTGCTTTATGATGGGCGAACATGAATTTATTGAGGTAATTGGTAATGTGTGGGATAATCCAGAACTTTTACAGGAGGTTGCAAAATGAGTGATTTTTATATTGAAACCGAACATAAAGCGCGGAAACAGCATAAATGTTTCTGGTGCCGCAGGATTGTTGAGGTTGGTGAAAGGTATATAAAAGGATTCGGCTTCTGGCAGGGTGACATACAGAACCGCAAGGAATGTCTGAAATGTCACAACCTGATAAATGTAATGTCCGGCGATAAGGATTATAGGGATTATGTTTGCAGTGATGGCTTTGACAACGAAACACTAATGGAATTTCACCAAGAGAAAATATGTCCGACCTGCACGCATTATGAGTGTGAAGAAGGAATGACACACCGGGTAAGGTGTGACAGGTATGAGAGAAATCTTTTACAGGAGGTCACCAAATGAAACCAATATTATTTTCAACACCTATGATACAGGCGATACAGGACGGTAGGAAGAGCATGACGAGGCGAGTGAGGGGATTAGATAAAATCAATTTGAATCCTGACCAATGGAATCTGCAAAGCTTTGAGAAAGACCCTGAACTTACGGCGTACGACAAAAACGGAAATGCGTATCCGAAAGTGAAAAGAGGTCTGATTGCTACTTTTGAAAATAATGAATATGGCGAAGTTTACCGGGATATCAAATGCCCGTGGGAAGTTGAAATGGTTTTATGGGTAAGGGAAACATGGACAGATTTACGCGGCATGGGTTTTGGTAATGATCCGCTAACAGACAAACCGTGGAATTTCTCATACCGGGCTGATATAAAACCCGGGAGTGAAAGCGACAGGGCACGATTGGATTATGGTGTCAAATGGCACCCTTCAATCTTCATGCCCCGTGCCGCTGCAAGAATCTTTTTAAAGGTGACAAACGTCAGGGTGGAGAGATTACAGGACATAACTTTAGGTGGTTGCTATGCCGAAGGATGCCCTGAAAAGTACGAAACACAGCCCCTTGCGTGGTTTTATGAGGTATGGCACAACACCATAAAGGCAAAGGATTTTACTTTATATGGCAGACCGGCTAACCCGTGGGTGTTCGTGACCGAATTCGAGAAGGTGAAATATGAAACCTAGAACATATGTACTGCTTATATCTTATATCTGTGCGCTTGTTTTTATGGGGTACGCCGTCGGAACAAGTGTTAAACGGGTAAAGACACGTTTGACAGAAACGACCGCCTTAAAATGGCAAATAAGTGGCTTGTCATTGCAAATTGTCAATAGCAGCAAAGAAATTGAACAGTATAAGGCACAACTCGACGCCCTGACGCAGCAAATCAGCGCATTGCAGGAAGAGATAGGCCGCAAGCAGGATAAGCCTATAGACAAGAAAAGCAGGGGCGGGGAACGTCCGCGCTATGAGCTATCAACGGCAGAGCGTGACCTCGTTGAGCGTGTCGTTATGGCAGAAGCAGAAGATGAACCGTACACAGGTAAAATGCTTGTCTGTCAGTGCATTCTAAACGCCTGCCGCATGAACAATAAGCGTCCGGCAGAGATAGTCATGCAGTATGCATATGCCAAACGTCGGCCGAACCCGTCAAAAAATGTCAAAGAGGCGGTATCAGCAGTATTTGACAAGGGTGAGACAGTGACGGATGAACAGGTAATATACTTTTATGCTCCTGCGTTGGTGGAGAGCGCATTTCATGAGCGGCAACGGTTTATTCTTGAGGTAGGTGGGCATAGATTCTTTGCGGAGGGGTAAAGCGTGAATAACTATATTCAAATTACATTCTTTGACGAAGAAATGACAAACGAAAGAATTCAACGGCAATTAGCTTACGAAAAGTCAATGCGCTGTTACCATTGCGTTAAACATGAATCTTATAGATGCAGAAATGAGAAAGTATGTCCTGATGGATTACACTACGAAGAATATACAGGCTCTACAGTGCGGCAGTGCTTATGTGCGACGGTGGAAGTATATCAGGACGGGTACATACACTGTCCAATAATGACTTACATAGGATGCGAAAAATGCATAGAGGATTTTGGAAACGGATCTAAATTTCATCGCGATGAGAGCCAAAACTATGAAAGAATACCAAAATGGAAAGTTGTTGTGATGGAATAGGGCGGAATTTAAAAAGAGGGAGAAGGAGGCTTATTGATATGGCCAAGTGCAACAAGTGTCTTAGAGGAGCAAGAATAAGCATAACAGGTACTAATAAAAAATCACTTCGTATGGATATGGGTGGCGCTGTTTTGTTCCTGATACCTAAGGAAGACGGAAAAATGGAAGTAGCATTAAACAGTGAAAATTTAGTAGAAGGTGATTATTCTTCTGCAACATGGACAGGGAAAGAATGGCTCGTAGGTTGTGGAAACGATAAAAACAATTGCACATAATCAGGATATTTTGCGAGAAGGGAGAGGGTCAGAACGGCTAAAACAGAAGCCACAATACAGCTTGAACGGCAGATATGGAAGGCAACGCACAAGCAGGGCGTGTTCGGATGCTTTGAGGTCACAATCGGCTGGTTCGGCAGTGAGCGAGTTGACTACATGACTTATGACTGCAAAGGCGTGTTCCGGTGCTATGAGATTAAAATGTCAAAGTCAGACTTCCACAGCAATGCACATAATACCTTCCTGGGGCATTTTAATTACTACGTCATGCCAAAAGAATTATATGAGCAGGTCAAGGATGAGATACCAGCGCACATAGGCGTATATTGCGGTGGGTGGTGTGAGAAAAGGGCTAAACGACAACCTTTATGGGAAGATGAGCAAATATTAAAGAACTCGCTTATACGGTCGCTTTCAAGGGATGTTAATAAGCAGATTAAAAGTAGTATTCCCCACGAAGTAGACCGATTGTACTCAATTACAAAGCAAGCTGAAAAAGAGAGGGATAATTACAGACAAATGTATTGGGACTTGCGGCGGGAAGTGGAAGATAGATATGGCACACGGTGGAATAAGAACGAGAAGGGAGAGGGTTAAATGTTGAGATATGAGGAATTTGAGGATATATGGAAAAAGAAACGCTGTACCCAAGACACGAATACACCATCGCCGGAAGTATGGAAAGATATAACAAAAGTGTTTAAAACGTGTGAGGAATTATATCATCGAAATAAGGTGTACAGGGCAATACTGGAAGAGATAACACTGGCATATGACGAATACGTTAAGGCACTTACGGACGAACTGAGCGAGACTACAGGGCTTGCTTATGCACATGGATGGCATTCAAAGCGCGGCATGTTAGGCGAGGAATTAAGACGCAAGATTGCGGTGATAAAAAGGGATGCGGCATCACTAAAAGGATTGGAGGGGTGAGAGATGAGCATTTTAGCACAGCTTGATGATGCAGAAAAAACCATAAAGGCACAGCGGCAGGAGATAACCGGCTGGCAGCAACGATACGAGGAACTGGACACAGGGCATAGCAAACTGTTCAAGGATTTTTGCAAAATGAAGGAAGAGAATGAGCAGTGGAAACAGAAAAACGAAAGACAAATTGACATGCTTAGGCGCAAAAGTGAAGAATGTGACAAAAATGAAAATAAATATGAGTTTACACGAAATAATTGGATTAGGGCACAGCAGGAGGTTGAGCAACTGAAACTTGAAGCGCACAACGACGGATTATACAATGACCGCGTAAGTCGGCTTGTCAAGGCGAATGAGCAACTCACAAAGCAAATAGTTGCGTCCGACATGATGCTAAAGGAGTATTGCAGGAATATAGTTGACTATTTGGTAATACTTGCAAAGGCTAGGAAAGCGCTAGATACATGTATGGAAGCTTTTGAAATGTTTGTTCCTAATAAGCCAATGGAGCAGGCTAAAGTTGAGATAAGAGAAGCCCTTGCAGCAATAGACAAGGCAGGAGGCGGTCAGGATGGATAAAAAATGTATAGGGTGTCTTGATAGGTCGGAATCAATCCGCAAAAATGCCGATTGGTGCCTTTGCCTGGACAAAGAAATAATCAACAAGTACAACAGGGACAAAGGAACCATGGACAGAATACCATCCTGCATGTATGCACGGACATATTATTGCAATAAGGTGGGAGGCGGGAAAGATGCTTAGAGATGAAAAAAAAGAATTATTATCAATTGATGAAACGATTAAATGCTACGATTGCTGCCCAAGAGAGAAACAATTTATCCGCCATTTTATCAGCGAAATGCCAATTGAAAAGATTGAAGAATTCTATAAATTTCTTCAAGGCGAGTTGCCGGACGGTATCCACATGAAACGCCCACCGCATTTATCAGAGCAGATGGCATTTAGAATAATTTGGTTTTTACAAGAACAAACTTGCGTTCTGCCCGATCATATTGAGAGATGCAAGACATGCGGCTGCTTGTACGACTCAAAAAACGAAGGCAATGACTTGCATTGTGACTATTGCAGGAGGGACTAAGATGAGCGAATCCACTGAACAGCAAGCCTTATTTGAATGGGCTGAATTCGCCGCAAAGAAAACGCCGGAACTAAAGCTACTGTTCGCGGTGCCGAACGGCGGTAAGCGCAATATTACAACGGCGGCAAGGCTGAAAAAAGAGGGCGTAAAATCAGGTGTACCGGACATCTGCCTTCCGGTTCCGTGCGGTGAGTATCACGGGCTGTTTATCGAAATGAAAGTTGGTAAGAACAAACCGACAGAAAATCAACTGTGGTGGATTGAACAGTTACGAAAACAAGGGCACAAGGTAGATGTGTGCTATGGATGGGGCGAGGCGGTTAAAGTTATTGTGGGGTATATGACGGAGGGGTGAGGTAATCCAATGAACAAAAGACAGCCATATCGCGAGTATGCCACTCAGGCGTTTCGTTTTCTCGCCAGGGAAGGCAGCGCAGACAAATATATTAATAAACTTGTGGATGATTACAAACGCCAAGCTAAGTCTGATGGGGTAAGCAATCCTACTGAGGCTGCACTGATGCACAAAGAGAGAATATTGAGCGAACATGCTGCCGAACTTGCCGATCTGGACGCGGCGGAAAAGGCATTGATTATATGCGGCAGAGACCCACGTAAAGCAGTTGAAATGGTATATCAAAAAGACTGTTGGCAAGAACTTGAATGGGGTGATATTGAAACACGCGTACATTATGCAGAAATACATATCCCCGCAAGTATCAGGCAGATATATTATTGGCTGAATAAATCTTGCCAAGAGTTTGCAAGAGAGAGAGGACTGCGAATTTAATTCGAAACAGTTTTTTAAATTGAAATAAAATAAACCCCAGTTATTTAATCTGGGGGTTTATTTTTTGTGCCTTTTTCATTGTATCTCTTTTTGCATCACGATACCAATCAGCCCGGTCTTTATATCCAAGTTTTGTGATAGCCTCGTCTAATTTTTTAAGTTCTTCCTCTGTATCCCTTACTTGAAATCTATTATTCATTGTCACCCTCTACTTTCTCTATCAATACAGATAGCCTTTTATGGTTCAATTCCGTCCCTACAAACCGTTTTCCATTCCGGTAAGCATTCAGGCCAACAAGCCCACATCCCATGCAGAGATCACCAATAATATTATAATCCTCGTTTGCACATATCCACTCAATAATGTCTTCCTCATCCATACCATCCAATGTGGGCTTCTTAAATTTTTTGCTTCCTCTAATTACATAACATAACTTATCTTTACTGTGATAATAGGTGCTGTTGTAAAATGTCACATATTTATAAAGCCTCTGCATTTCCATGATAAAATCCGCAAGGTGTTCTTTTCCCACTTCCACATAACAGACTTGTGATCCTATTGTCCCAATACACTCAAACAACCGCTTATAAAATCGTTCAAAACTGTCCACCCGTTCATACTTCTCAGCTTTCATATAAAACGTATTAATGTTGCCCAGATTCCACGGTGGATCTACGAATACCATGTCTGCCAACCTCATAAACTCAGGCAACGGATCAAATATGTCATGCACTTGGACTATGCTGCCATCACCAAAAACATAAGGCTCTTTGCTCAATGGATGTCTCAGATAAGCATTACCATAATTGTATTCAGCCATTTTCTACCTCCTGCATTTCCCATGAGCGGGAATATGTCTGATTCTTAAATAACTCCGCAATGCCGGTTATTTGTTTAAGCCTGAATACTTCCTCAAGCTCCATGCCTAGGTGCTTTGCGATAGCCTCATCATCTTCGCCTTGCTCAAATAAAGCTTTAACTAGATCACCCATGAGATCAACTTGGTGAACTCCCCGGGCACGGTTAAACTGGACTGTAGCAGCCATCCTTTGTGCTGGGGTTTGTTCAAGTACATAAATCGGAATTTCGACAGCCTGTAAAGTATTTTTGAATTCATCATATCTATGGTATCCGTCTACTATAATAAATTTTTGCAGATCTTCGTCCCAGATCGTAACAACCCCATAACAAAAACCATTATCAATGATTGACTGCCTCAGCAGCTCCATATTTTTACTGTCCACGCTGTTTGGGTTATAATTATTGGCTTGTACTAACTCTATTGGTGCTATTATAGCTGTTTGGGATATTAATTTAATTGGGCCGAACTTTGTATTGATAATAGGAGCCTCCGGTATTATAAACGTTCCGTATTCTTCTGTTTTTATCTCTCTCATAATAATTCTCTCCATTTCTTAATTGTTTCCTCCCGTGGATCTGGTTTATTATCCACAGGAAGGTTATTCTCGTAATCATTTAGGATAAGTTGCCGGCATTCCTGGCGAGCGACATAATTGTTATCCAGGTATCGGACATAACGCTTAACAAAAATATCTTTTTTGCTGGCGTCCGGATAAGTTTCCAGCAGGAAGTCCCGGTACCCCCGCCAGCTTTTGAAATTCTTCGGTAACGTCCGGGCACGGAGCATCTTGTTTTCCTTGCCATAGATATGACCTACTGCTATCCCGCCAATCCGCCTCTGTAGCTTGTCATATGTTTTGGGTTCAAACTCCGGCAACTCCACCAGAGCCTTAAATGATTTTTCATGTATCAGACTGGATACCCTTATTTCCTGTAGTCCCATGCCCTTCTTGTACTGGTAATCGTATATCTTGCTGTACTTCAACTGTTCGTCATATATGTACTTCCAGATATCATGGAAATTCCAGTCATACAGAGGATAAAAATTAACATTGCAATTATGGCCTTTTGTGCACCAGCAAACGTCTTTGTATCCCGGATTCTTTGATACCGCCCGCCACCTGTTAGGACTTTCTGTGGCTCTCAGGCCGACAAGAAAAGCTGTGTTCCGCCGGGAGTTCTGGAAGTTGTCCAGCGCGTCATAGAATCCGAAGCCCTTGTTTTTGTCCCTGACCGTTTCATTCGCCCTGTCCCACGGTTTATATTGTATGCTGTCCGGTTCTTTTGGCCGCATCCATATCTCGTGCTTGCCGCGCTCCCAACATTTCAACTGTCCATCCTTGATTGATGTGGAGTTGGTGAGGTTAAATTCAATTTGAAACCACAGCTTGACGGCGTTTTCAGGATACATGTCCATTATATATTTTATCTGTTTTACCGTGCTTTCATAAACGACTTCTTCATCCAGAAAAAATATACCTATCTTCCGCCCTCTTCGGTTCGCCTCCTGCAATGCCAGATGAGCCAAAACAGTACTGTCCTTGCCGCCGCTTACACTTACGCATATATTCCCAAACTCATCAAAAATATACTTCATACGTTCTCTGGCCGCTTCAAGTACATTTTTATTTATATAAACTTGATTGAGCATAGACGGCATCCAACCTCGCTTTCCATTCCGCAAATTCTGAGATTATTACATTGTCAATTGGCAGCGTGGTACATAGATATTTTATCTTCTCCATGCCGGTAATTTTCAGGAAGTCATTCATGTTAAGACGGCGGTAATGAGTATCTATGATGATGTATTCGCCTTTCTTAGCCTCATCATAGCTCAACACATTATCTAACTTAAACCGCTTGTTTCTTGCCACATAAAGCTTGTCAGGCTGAATGGCCTTCTTTTTCAAATCTCCCGCAAACAGTTGCAATGTTCGCGGGATTGTGTCCGGATCCTTACCTCCCAAATTATCAAACAAGCTTTCCTTTTTAGCGTCATACTGCACCCTTTCACTGCCCGACACTTCCGCAGGCAACAATTCCATTTTAACTTTATGTGGCTTAATCAGTATATCTTCCTGCTGCAAAAACAGATAGTCAAAAGATTTGCCTTTGTATTTACCTTTGTTTTCAAAGTCCAGTAAAATCATGAAATCATCCTTGGTATCGATAATGGGAAAGTGTTCAAATATGATTTTATGCGGCGTTTGGTTCAGGTAATGATGAGCGCAATTGTAAATAAGTTCTGATCGGTTCTGCGTCCTCATACATCCGTCCATAACGATTAAACTATCATTGCCGATCTCTTCCAGAAGCCGGTAAAAAAACTTATACATTTCAATGTCCGCATACTCAACGTACTCGATTTCGCAGTTTACATTATATTTCACAGGGAAATCCTTGTAGTAAAAACAGAACACTTTTTTTATATTGCTTAAACACTTGTCAATTTCCCTCTGCTTCTCCCTCTGGTTCAGCCCTATTTTTATCATGCCTACCTCCATCTATCCAGGCGGATAATGCCGCCTTGTTATCCCTGTTCTTCCTGAGTTCATCCTTGAATCTGTCACATAGAACGCCTTTGCAGTTAAGGTTATTAATAATCCTGTCATCAATTTTACTTGCGGCGCATATGTCAACGATAATTACCTCTTTAGTCTGTCCCAACCTGTGAACTCTGTCCTCTGACTGCGCCCTTGTCGCCCAGTTAAAGTCATTGTTATAATATATCATGCGTGAGCAAAATTGCAGGTTAAGACCGTAGCCACCACAGACCTTGTGCGCTATCAGATACTGAGCATTGTTTCTGAACCTTTCCATTTCAGCAATGCGGCTTTTCTGACTTATGCCGCCGTAAAACTGCGCCACGCTGTCCACTCCGTATCTGTCCCGCAATACCGCCGTTACATCGTCTATCTCATGCTTGAATTTGCACCAGATTATGATTTTTTCTTCCACATCGTCAACCTCTCGCAATAGGGCATTAATGCGCGGATTGTCAAGCGGATTATCGAAAAACGGTATACTTTTAAGCGGATATATGCTAACTATTGCGCGCCCGCTTGTGACCTGCTGTAGCCCGGTAAAAAGCTTGTATATTGTCGTGCTGTCAAACTCGTCAACATTAGCCAGCAGCTTTTCCTTTGCGTCATAATATGCGTATTCCTGTTCTTCCGTCAACGCAAAATCACGTTCGCGATAACGCTTGCGTGGTAGTACAATACACTCCTCCTTCTTCACACCGTATGAGTACGGCGATATTTTTTCAGTGAGATAATCCACATTCAGAACGCGCCTGACTTTGCCGTAATCGTCATATTCAAGATGATTCGCTGCAAAGCTCCAGAAAGAGTGATAGCCCAATATGCGCTCATCTAAAATGTACCACTGTGCAAATAAATCCGCTTCATTCTTGCTGACCGGCGTACCGTTCAAAATAAGCCTGTAAGCGCAAGACTTTGCTAGCGCCGATATCCTTTTTGTGCGTTTCGCAAAATGATTCTTAACGAGGTTACTTTCATCAACAATTAAAAACACCTTTTGATTAGCCACCAAATCAAGCAACCGCAAATACAGCCTGTCAGACTGCGACATGCTTTCTATGCCTTCGATAGTGAACATAGACAAATCGCCGTCAATATGCTTCTGTAGCTCTGCCTTGATTGTTGGTTTTACGGAGCATGGACAGAGCCATAGGATGTGATTTATTTTGCCAGCATCAAGCCGTAGCGCAATGATTTCCAACGCCGTTCTTGTTTTGCCAGTACCCATATCCATATATAAGGCACCAATCTTAAGGCACCGGAGCTTATCATATGCCGATTGTTGATGTGGGAGTAGAGCGGTTTTAAAGTTCATTCTACCCTCCGAACCGCTCCATCCATAGTTGATAGGCATGCTCTTCTCCGTGGCGCTCTTCGAAGATGCCCATAACAATATCTGTCATTTCGCCGCTAAAACCTGCCAATTCCGGCGGGTTGATTACTCTGGAAGATACACTTTCTTCAAGTTTTTCTTCCGGCACATCCATCATGTCCAGAAGTTCGGTGTCGCTCAAATCATTTAGCTTTTTCATGATTGCTCTCCTTTAAATCCTCAATTATATCATTGCTGCTTTCCAATATTTTTTTCAGTCCATCTGACCATTCGACTTTAGGAGCCTTCCCCGGAACAACCCTTTTAACTTCTAAACTCGCCTTATATTCTGCAATCGCCTTTATTGCTCCCGGACTAAACTTAAAGCCGTACAGTCCTGCAAAATCTTCAACCTCGCGGAAATATTTAATTGGAACCATGATGTCAGGGCTATCATACGAAGAATGTGGAAGCGATCTGGCAGTTTCGTACAAGGACTGATTTTTGCCTCTCCAATAAATCATAAATCTGCCCGTTTCTCCCTTTGGAACCGACACCCACCGGGTGCATTCGGGTTCGAATTCTGCACTAACAGCTTTTTGTGCCGCATCTGCGTTGTCAATTGCCACCGGATAACCTGCGTTCAAAAGTTTATTGCCGATATCCGCTGCTCTATCAATTGCGGTGCCGGTGCGGAAGGATATCGCTTTTCTCCATGCTCCATCTTTCCATGAATAGCCGGAGTTTTTGCAGACTTCAATAATTTTCTCATCTTTTTTGGAGTTGACAATAACGGCTACGTCAGCAACCTTTATTTCGACCGGCGTTTCATCCACCGGTGTTGCAGGCAGGAGTACCTGCATTTTGGCTTTGCTTTCCTTTTCTTCTTCGGCTTTAATTTCTGCCTCAACTTCTGCCGGAGCCATAGACATAACCAGAGTAGCTAATTCTCTGAAACTCTTGTCTCTGTTGTCAATCCAAAATTTAGCTTCAACCGTACCAAACAGCCTGTCGTACACTTCGGCACCTTTGGGACTCATTTTGCTGGTATAATCCTTCGAAATTTCGTATTTGTCAAAACGGATTTTTGTAGCCCATCCGATTTGCTTTTCGGAACCAGTGAGTTCAGGAAGGCCAGCTTCTGAAATTGCCTTTTGCCGCTTTTCTTCCTGCTCTTTTTTATAGCACTCACTACAGGTGCCAAACTCGGTACCTTCACGCTCCCTCCAATATTCTTTGGTCTGTCTGGTTGCGGTTGCCGTATAAGTCGGCCTAGAATATTCATTTTTGCAAGTCTCGCAAATAAAACTCCTAACCATCTTTGCCTCCCCGTCCTCTAACCGGAGGGCTTTACCGTAAACCACCCGGCGACAAAACAAGTCGCCGGCGTCATCCATTGCCATTGTCCTGTTTCATTATCAGACACGTCGGTCATCGCTGATGTGATAAACTCTTCAAGCCCATTAATGGACATTGAGAGCGTTACACCCCTGCCAGCATCCCATGACGCGAACGGCAAAGAATAATAAATAAATTCCGCTGCCTTATGAGCCATTGACGGCTCATAAGTTGCCAACTGCGTTGTCGGGCATCCGCCCTTTGTCAAGAGCCATGTGTTAAAACATGACTCTACAAGAATTTTAAAACCATTCATATTATTTTCCTCCCTGCTACTTATTATATTACTATTGTACTCCAGTTGTACGCCGTTGTCAACACTATTTTGATAATGTTTTTATGGACAAACGGACTATTTTAATTCGCCATTGGACTGCACAAAAACTTTGCAGTAATTGACTATACTGTATTGCTATAATAGTAAATAGTTGGAGATGTCCGGGAGGGGAGCTTATTTTTATGTGAGGTAAATATGAAGTATTGTTTCATTCAAGCTCGTATGGGAAGCCAACGTTTGCCCGGCAAAGTTTTATTGCCGATATGCGGCAAACCTGTTTTGGCACATATAATTGACCGCGTGAGATTTGCCAAAACGGTTGACAAGATAATAGTTGTCACCAGCACAAATCCGGAAAACGATGTAATAGAATCATTATGCAGGCAGATACAAATAAATTGCTTCCGTGGCTCAGAGGATGATGTAAAAAATAGATACATTAAAGCTATCGAGTATTATAATATAAGGAATAATGATTCAATTGTCCGCATCACAGGTGATTGCGCCTTAGTTTGTCCGGATTTGATAGATATGATAATTTCACATCACGGAAATAATGATTTGACAACAAACTGCATCGGACGAAGATTTCCGGATGGATTGGACGTGGAGGTTTTCAAGGCGGGGTTATTAAAACAACCTGATTTCTATAAGATAAACTTTTTTGAAAAGGAATATGATATCTTTTTTTTGTGGAGCGGGTTTAAAGTTCTCGCTATAGTGCAAGGGCAAGATTTGTCTAGTTTGCGCTGGACGCTTGATACACAACAGGATTACGAATTTATCACACAGATTTATAAGGCTTTATATAAACCTGGCAAAATATTTTTGATGGAGGATGTTTTAAAATGGCTATCAAGACAAAGCTGATTCTCGGCGTAGCAAATTTTTATCAGCCGTATGGTGTGAAGTGCAAAAGTCAGGTGCCACGGGATGAAGGAATAAAAATACTGCATACAGCAATTGACAATGGGATTCACCTTATCGACACCTCAACGGCGTATGAAGATACAACCGCATACCCTGTAAAGTTCATCAAGCAAATAAATGAATTTCAGGATTATTTTCACTACCGAAGTTGCCAGGAGTTGGCACACGGATTCAGCAGGATTAACGACAGCGATTGGGATGGCGTTTCGGTTGATACTCCGGAAGAGGCAGTCAAGGCCGCAAAACTGAAAATGAACATAATTGAATTTCCGTATAATGCGTTCGACCACAATATTTTGAAAACAAAGTTTTTCAAGCTGGCAAAGGAATATAAAATAACTACCATTGCCCGATCCGTGTTTTTACAAGGGCTTTTACTTATGGATGAACCGCCGATCGGCAAGGAATATATTGAACGGTTGGACGGCATTATCAAGCCATACGGAATCAACCGAAAAGAGGCGGTATTTTTATTCACATATGGCAACCCGTATATTGATTATGTTGTTGTCGGTGTGGACACAGCTGAGCAGCTGCAGGAATTGATTGGACTGACACGGTATGGGATTCCATGGACATTGGAAAGCGCAATTTTGGATTTGAAAGTACCGGAAGAAATAAAATATCCGTGGAAATGGAGGCTATAGAATGCATTATCAGACATATTCAAAAGGCATGCGCTATTTTACCCGTGACATTATGCTTGACCATGGCAAAGGTTCTCGCGTATGGGACACCGAAGGCAACGAATATTGCGATTTCACGTGCGCACTTGGCCCGGGGCTTACCGGACATAATGACGTAAGAATCAACACGGCAATTGAAAAGCAGCTCAAAAAAGGAATATCATTTTCCACGCCCACGCAAATTGAGCAGGATTTATGCCGAAAGCTCACCAAGATTATACCCGGTTGCGAAGCCTGCAAACTCATGAAAAACGGAAAAGATGTAACCACAGCGGCGGTAAAACTTGCCCGGGCGTACACAGGCAGAGATATTGTTTTAAAGGCAGGGTATCATGGCTGGGACGATTGGACAATTGGAATTGAACCGGGCGCCAAAGGGATACCGTTTGGAACAAGTAACCTGACAAAGAAATTTAAATATAATGACATTGATGATTTGAAGTCATGGTTTGATGGCTACAACGGCAGAATCGCCGCCGTTATTCTTGAACCCGTTATGGAGAACGGCCCGAAAAATGGATATCTCCTAGCTATAAAAGAACTGTGCCATAAAAACGGCGCGGTATTGATATTTGATGAGGTTGTCACAGGTGCCCGCTTTGCACTCGGCGGCGCGGCAGAATACTATGGCGTGACCCCTGACTTAACCTGTATCGGCAAGGCTTACGGCGGAGGAATGCCCATCAGTGCAGTATGCGGCCGGCGCGACATACTAAACCTCATCGACACCGGCGAGGCGTTTATCAGCACGACATTCGGCGGCGAATGCCTCTCTATTGCGGCGGCATTGGCAGTAATTGAAATTCTTGAACAACCCGGCACCTATGAGCATATATGGTCACTTGGACAAACTATGCTTGACGGGTTACAGCAGGCAATTAACTTTTACAGTCTAAACGATTGCATATCGACTATTGGAATGCCGCCTCATAATGGCTTGAAATTTAGCGATATTGGAAAGCTTGATTACCTCGATTTATTAAGCATTTATGAGGAAAAAATGCTGAACTCAGGAATCATAGTCAGTGATACAGGCTTTGTATCCTTAAGCCACAGCAAGGACGACATTGATTATTTTGTTTTATCAGCAGGTAAGGCAATGGGTGATATTTGCAGGGCGATAGAGCAGGATTCAACGGAAGGAATATTGTTTGGGCGTAAAATTTCACCCGTGTTCAAAAGGCATTAAAAATAAAATATAAAGGAGCTTTTAAATGAGCGAAATAATTTCATCCAAAAGGGAATTATCAGATAAAGAAAAATTTCAGCAGCTTTACAAAAATTGCCCGATTCCGGTTGACGAACTAATGTACAACATGGGACTTTTCGTAAGCCGGCAGCATATGATGCGATTCCTTTTCATACATGAGATTTATCAAAAGATTCTGCCGGTACACGGAATTATAATGGAATTCGGTGTGCGCTGGGGCGGCAATATGGCGCTTTATGAATCGTTTCGCGGCGCACTTGAGCCATTCAATTATAGCCGGAAGATTATAGGCTTTGACACTTTTCAAAGCTTTCCATCCATCCACAAAAATGATGGCGATCATGAGCTTAACGAAATGAAGCTTACAGATAACTATGATGAGTATCTTGAAGAATTATTGCAATGCCATGAAAATCTGTCACCATTAAGCCAGATAAAAAAGTATGAACTGGTCAAAGGGGATGCATGCAATACTGTACCGGCATATTTTGAGAAACATCCCGAAACTATCGCAGCATTGGCTTTCATGGACTTTGATATCTATGAGCCCACAAAGGCGGCATTACTGGCACTAAAAGGACACTTGACAAAAGGCAGCATAATTGCCTTTGATGAATTATGTCACCCTGACTGGCCGGGGGAAAGTTTGGCGGCTCAGGAAGTGCTTGGATTGGAAAATTATAGGTTGATACACTCACAGTATAGCCCGAACGCGAGTTATATTATATTTTAAGCAATTTGGCATAGGACAATGTTGCAACATTGAGGACGTGAGAAGCACCTACGTCCTTTTCTTATGCCTTTAAATAAAGTGCTAAATGAATGCGAGGTGCTTATTATGACTAAAGTATGTACAAAATGCGGGATTGCAAAAGAAGCTACTTTCAATAACTTCAAAAAAGCCAAAAAAGGAAAATTAGGATTATATTCCAAATGTAAGGAATGTGAGAAGGAATACCGAGAAAAAAATAAAGAAAAATTGAAGCAATGGTTTGAAGAAAATTCCGAAAAAGTAAAAGAACAAAAGAAACAATATTATAAAGAAAATGTTGAAAAGTTAAAACAATACAAAGATGACTGGAGACAACAAAATAAAGATAGGATAAAAGAGTATGGGAAGAATTACTATATTGAAAACCTCGAAATAATTAAAGAAAAGGGGAAACAATACAACGTTGAAAATTGCGAAAAATTAAGGGAACTACACAAAAATTACCGCCTGAGAAATATTGAAAAATGTAAAGAAAAAGAAAAAATATATAGAGAACGAGATAGACAGAAAAGAAGAGATTATGCGAACTGCCACAGCGCAGAATATCGTAAAAATCATCTCATTAATTATCGAATATACGGACAAAATCGGAGAACTAGAAAAAAAGAATTACTAGATAATTATTCTGAGGAAATGTGGAATGCAACATTAAAATATTTCAACAACAAATGTGCTTATTGCGGAGAAGAAAAACCATTACAACAAGACCATTTTATCGCACTTGCAAAGAGCGGCGAGTATACACATAATAATATTGTGACAGCGTGTAAAAACTGTAATACTTCTAAAAACGATGCTGATTTTTTTGAGTGGTATAAAAGACAACCATTTTATAACAAGAAAAGGGAGAAACGGATTTTAAAATTTCTTAATTATAACGGAACCATACAACAACTAAGCTTGATAATATAAATTAAAAGGAGCATATATGGAGAATTTTTGGAAATCATTATGGGATGCTAAAGCCCAAACTGAAAACTACTTTACCCAAACCGGACGCGGCAACAGCTTCACAATGTATCAGTTTTTGCTTTATATCCAGGACGTGCAAAACGCGCTCCAACTGTGCAAAAATGACGTATTGCTTGATTGCGGCGGTGGGCCAGGATGGATAACGTTTCATTTGGCACCATTTGTTTGGAATGCGACGATGTTTGATTATAGCCCGGAATTAGTTAAAAAAGCACAAGCACAAGCACAAGCATTCAATAATGTTTTTATATTTCAAGATGATATATTAACAATGCAACAATTTAAATTAGTGGATCCTATACATCCAATATTTACTAAAGTCCTTGTCGGAAGCGTCCTGCAATACCTTTCCAATATGGACGAGGTACAGACAGCCCTGCAAAATATATACAACGTCATGAGGCCTGGCGGAAAATGCCTGCTGACTCACAATCCCGACTTAAGCAAAAAGGAATCCCATATCGCCAGCATGCCGCAGACAGAAGAATCATTGCAGCAGGAGAACGCGCGCCTGTGGATTAATCCGCAGGAAATGATGTATTTGTCTCTCAAAGCAGGATTCAGTGAATGCTTAATAAAACAGATTAACCCGCAGATATGGCAGTCAAGCCACATGGTGGATTACCTTGTAATAAAATAGGAGAATTTTTATGGAAACAAAAACATGCAATGAGTGCGGTAAAAAATTACCTGCTACTCTTGAATATTTTGAAAAAGATAAAACTGCAAAGGAAGGGTTAAGAGGAAAATGCAGAATGTGTCGCAAGGAAAGAAGAAAAAGCAGTTATCAAACAAACCAAGAAAAAATTCAAACAGGAATAAGTCCATCCAGATTATTGCCAAATGAAGCGGCTGAACATATCGGATGTAGTTATGGAAAATTAATGCAAATGGTTAGAAACGGAGAAATACCTCATTTCAGAATTGGAAATAGGGTATTTTTTATGAAAGAAAAACTTGATGAATGGTTGGATGAAAAAAATCAAGATGATAGCATTTATCAAAATCTTAAAAATAGGGAGCGAATAAAAATGCAGCAGAATCATAAGATTGACGAACGTGATTATGGGTTATTGTCTGAAACTATAAATACAAGTCAGGAACATAAAATTAAAGACATTACTCCTGATATATTGAGAGAATCAGCAAAGATATTTGAAGAATCAATAAAAGCAATGGAGGAAGCTGTAAAATCAATAGAATTATTATCGAAAGTGCTAAATGTATCAAGCAAGATTGACGAAGGGTTGATTTTACAATTGATGTATGTTCCTGAGAGATATCGCGCATTCGCTGATATAATCGAAAACAATAAGCTAACAAGCAAAGCAGAGGAAGCTTTGCTGGATATTGTAAAAATTATTAAAGCTAAAACTCCTGATGTTATGGTGATAAAATGATAACAAAATTAATTTTAAAAGCTTTACAAATTTCCTCCAATCCCTACCATCCCCTTACCTTTATTCACGGAACGCCCGATATCGGCAGAAATACCTATATCGGGCTTTTTTCCGAAATAAACGCAAAAGGCGGGAGCGTGAAGATAGGCGATAATTGCGACATAGCAAGCTTTGTTTCAATCAACTGCGCCGACAGTCATAAAAAATGTATTGGCCTGGCAGACGAAATTGACAGAGGCTGCATCATCCTGGAGGATAATGTTTTTGTCGGCAGTCATTCATTCATCGGCGGCAGGGTAAAAATAGGGCATCATTCGGTTGTGGCAGCACACACATGCCTGATAGCGGATGGACTGATTATACCGCCGTATTCGTTAATAGTTGGAAATCCGTTTGTGGTGAAGTCGGGGTATTATGCAAAGAGAAACGCTTGAATGGATTATTTTAATATCAGTTATTCTTTTGATGCCTGTAATTGATTTATTAAGTGGTATGCCATTAAATGCATTTGGCATAGAACCAGACAATAAAGACGAATAAGGAGATGAAAAGGGTTGCAAAAGATATTAGTGATTTGAAATAAAATAAATTTGGCATAAGGCAGTTTTGCAAGACTGTAGGCAGGAACGCACTCCCTGCCTTTTCTTATGCTTAAAAACAGGGTGCGAAATAAAGGAGAGTGCGAATGAAAACTTATATTTGTGAAAAGTGCGGGAAGACACTTATGCATACCAAAAAGGAACCACCAAAAATATGTCGTTCGTGCAGAACAAGAAAAGAGCCGTTATCTTGTAGTGCATGTGGGATACCACTAAACCCAAAGAGTGCATTAAAAACAAAGCTTTGTTGGACATGTCAATTAAAATCACATAGCAAACAATTTAAAGAACGTGGAAAAGATGATAAATTTGGCAATTGGTTATCCGGTTTTGTTGATGGGGAAGCAAATTTTAACGGGAATGGTAAACATGGATTTTGTTTTAGGATAATTTTAAGAGAAGACGATAAGGAAATTCTTGAAACAATACGGGAATATTTAGGAGTTGGTGAACTTTATTATCGCGATGTTAAGAAAAGCATGGATAACTGGAACCCTAAATATGTTTCAGAAGTTAGAAGAAATCAATGGGTTTATATAGTGCAACCAGTAATGGACTTGATAAATGTTGTGATTCCGCATTTTGAGGAATACCCATTAAGAGCTAAAAAGAAATATCAATATGAAAAATGGCGCGACTGTTTGATTAATACTAAAAGCTATAAAAGCTTAAAGAAAGAGGTGGTTTAGGGTGCAGAAAATATTAATTATTTGTGCCCATCCTTGACGATGAGTTACTTGGCGGCGGTGCCACATTCCACAAACACGTTTTAGCAGGGGATGAAGTATACTGCTTAATATTGGGCGAAGGTATTGCTTCAAGAATGCAAAAATATATTCAGGGCGATATATTGTCTATCAGCCAATTTGCGTATAGCCAAGAGTTATGCGAGTTACAAAAAGATGCAAAAGCGGCAGCGGAGATAATAGGGTTTAAACATATAGAGCTTCTATCAAATCCTGATAATGCTTTTGATACCGTTTCGCTATTATCGATAATTAAATCAATTGAGTTTTACCTTTATTTATGGAAGCCCGATATTGTCTATACTCATCATGGCGGTGACCTCAATATTGACCACAGAATCACGTTTCAGGCAGTTGCAACGGCATTGCGTCCAAACTGCTCTACAGTCAAAGAAATCTACTGCTTTGAAACGCCATCATCAACGGAATGGAGCGACGGCAGCTTTAAACCGAATGTTTTTGTTGAAATAACATATCCAGACCTTGATACAAAGATAAAGGCTTTGCAATGTTACACCACAGAGATACGACCATATCCGCATCCACGAAGTGCAGCAGGTTTACGCGCACATGCCGAATTTTATGGGGTTATGGCAGGGGTAAAGCTTGCGGAAGCGTTTGAGTTGGTAAGAAAAATAAATTAAGGAAGGATATAGATATGAGTAGCAATGCGATAGGATTTACCAAATGGCAAAGCAAAAACCGCGAAGAGTGGAGAAAGGACGAATGCTTTTGGTGTGGACAACCAATTTTATCAGACGAAATACACCATTACATAATTCATGGCGCACGCGACGAGTGGGCAGACCCTGTATGTAAGAAATGTGTTACAAAGGACAGAATTAAAATAATAGTACCAAATGCCATACTAATAATACTTGTGATAATTGCGCTGATAATGAAAGGCGGGCTATTATGATTCCTCACAATAAACCCTCCATCGGCTCCGAAGAATCCGCCGCCATCACCGAAGTCATTTCCTCTTGTTGGATTGCACCTGGCGAAAAAGTCAAGCAGTTTGAACAAGCCTTTGCTGATTATGTCGGGGCAAAATATGCAATTGCCGTGAATAGCGGGACAGCGGCGCTGACAGTGGCATTAAAGATATTAGGCAGAATGCCTTTCATTGCGATACCAACATACGTATGTTCTGCTGTATTAAATGCAGTTGATATGAGCAATCAGCAAGCATGTATAGTTGACATTAACAAAAACGATTTCAATATGGAAAAGATAAGGGTTAAATTACGGCCATATCAAGGAGTTTATATTATACCTTATACCTTTGGAGTTCCTGCTGATGTCGAAAATTTCAAAATCGAAAATCAATATATAATTGAGGACTGCTCCCAGGCTCTTGGCTCATACATCAACGGCAAGCATGTCGGCCTGCAGGGTGACATTGCAACGTTCAGCTTCGGCCCGTCAAAAATGATAACAACCGGCTCGGGCGGGATGATAGTCACAAATAACAAAGCTCTGGCAGACAAGGCGCGGGAGTATATCGATTATGATAAGCACATCCCAGCGTTTAATTTCGGTATGAACGACCTGCAGGCGGCAATGGGGATTGAGCAATTGAAGAAATTGCCAGAATTTCTGCGGAAAAGAAGAGAAATGGCGACGGCATATCAAGATATATGCAAAACAAAGGGATGGAGATATCAAGTGTCAATTAATTGTTTATTTTCAGACCTTAATTGGTATCGATATATAGTAAAAGACAACTGTGTTTCCCGCCTCAAACAGCACCTTGCCGACAATGGAATCACAGCAATAATACCAATAGAACAGCGGGAGATGCTACATAATATGCTAGGGCTGGGCGCGGAGAATTATCCTAATGCGGAATGGGTGGCAGGGCATAGCCTGTCACTTCCGATTTATCCAGCACTGACAGATGAGGAATTCAATCATATTTTAGATTATTTAAGGAGCTTTTGATATGAAAATTTTAACTGCGCATCAAACCGCATATTTGCCGTGGATGGGGTTGATACACAAAATTTCACTTGCCGATAAATATGTTTTTTTTGATTGTGTTCAAATGTCAAATGACGACTATGAGCGCAGAAATCGAATCAAAACCGCAAACGGTGAAATATGGTTGACAATTCCTTTGAAATCAAAGGGTTATCGAGAAAAGAAACTTTTTGAACTTGAAATCGACAACTCTCAACGATGGCGGGATAAACACAGAAAATCAATATATTATGCTTATAAGAAGGCTCCATATTTCGATGAATATGAGAGCTTTTTTAATGAGCTTTTTCAGCGTGAATGGCAATATCTGTGTGAGCTGAACGAATACTTTTTGAAGTGGGTGCTTGACCTGCTGAAAATCAACGTTGAATATTGCCGCGCCTCAGATTTAAATTTTGAGGGACAGAAGTCAGACCTTGTTCTGGACATGTGCAAAAAGCTTGGCGCCGATGTTTATATATTCGGCAGTCAGGGCGAGGGATATGCGGACAAGGAAGCATTCGAGCGGGCAGGAATCAAATTGTATTTTCAGAATTACAACCACCCTGTATATCCGCAACTGTGGGGCGAGTTTGTGCCTTACATGAGCATAATTGATTTACTTTTTAACGTAGACGCCGAGAAGTCAAAACAGATTATTATGTCCGGGAATATAAGCAAGAAGGAGTTGTTATAAATGGCAACATATCCACCCGAACCAAGGGTACCTCCACGGATGGTATTTCCTCCAAGGTATGAGGGAATGTCCATGGCGATGAGCACTCAAGAATATCCATTAGATGTGATTGAGGTGACGAAATTTGGGGATAAAGAAAGACAATTTATACCAACCGCAATGGCATTGATTAATCAACCTAAAAATGTGAGTCCGTTCGGAAAGCAGGAACGGGCAGCAACTAGGATACTTAAGCGTTACGATATCGATTACAAAGAATGGAAATTGTATATAAGCCAATGGGCTTAAATAAATTATTGGAGAAAATATGAAGGGAAGATGATTATGTATTTATCTGGAGAATGTTTGATTTGCCAAGCAACTGAACTTAAAGAAGGATTGTTTGGACAGGAAGAATATTCCTTTACTGATGGCACAATAAAAGACTATACATTCAGGCAATTTGACATAAAAGAATTCATCAAAACCCGCACAATTACAATTCCCGAACAGCTAAAAACACCGTTGCAGGAATTCATTGAAGAATTTGCACAATGGAAAAAGGAAAATATATGGGGGAAAAATGCAAAAAAAGAATCATATCTTAAACGGATTATTGGCTATATACAGTATGCTTTATTTGTTTTGTTTGGCAAAAAATATTATTAAAATAAATTTATTGGAGGATTAAAAATGTCAGAAGTCAATGAACTCAATAAGGAAATAACAGTAAACGGTCCGGCACTCGTTACCATTGAAACATTGAAATCAACAGAAGAACTCAGTAATCAGGAAATCGACAAAGAAATAGCACAGATTGACAGTCAATTAGCAGTAATGGAGAAAGAAGAAGTCCCACAAAAGCAATCCATAGAAGCCGACAAAGTACCGTTTTCAGCCCGCAAGGTAGCAATAGTGGGTTTTGCGGAATCATCCTTGAGGCTTGCGCCATGGGATGACCCTACATGGGAGATATGGGGACTCAATGGGCTACATAAGATTATCAAATGGACTGACCATATTACGCGATGGTTTCAGATCCACCCGAAGGAATCAGTTTTCGGAGAAGGCAAGGGCGGCGGCGCAGACCATGTTAAATTCCTGCAAGGTTTGAAAATACCAGTCTATATGACACAGCATTACGACGAAATTCCTACGTCAGTAGCGTACCCTTTGAAAGAAATATGCGAATGGTTTTCAATCGGCAGAGAAAAGGAGAAGCATCCCAACCTGTCAAACTCCATCAGCGAAATGTTGGCTTTGTTGGCTTACGAAATCGTTGTTTGCGGGCGGGAAGTTGACGAAATAGGCGTATGGGGCGTAGACATGGCCCATAGTTCAGAATATTCGTATCAAAAAAGTTCGGCAGAGTTTTACCTTGGGATATTCGAGGGATACCGCCAGGTAATGGAGATATTCAAGCGTTGCGGATTCGTCGCCGGACTTATGAAGGATGGACTGTTTTCACCCGTCAAGCTTCCATTTCCTACTAAATGGACATTGCCAAAAGAAAGCCTGTTACTACAGAATCAATTTATTTACGGGTTTGAGGAACAGGAAGAAAACGCCGACTATCTCAGGATGCAAGCGCGCAAGAATCATTTGGCACAACAGCGTAATACCAACCTCATCAAAGAGCAGGAGCATCATGATGCACAAATGCAGTTCCTGGGGGCAATGCAAGAAAACGAAAGCGAGATAAAGAATCGGGGGTACTGACCTTTGTTATGAGGTTAAAAAGTGCATAACAAACGCTGCGGTTGCCGAATGAAACCGTAATATTTTATAAGGGGATTAAAAAATGTTAATCATGAATTTCATATCTATTGTATTACTTATTTCTGCGATGCTTATTTTAGGCATAAGTTTACGGAAGCTTACAAGAAGTTACAAGGATGTTTCCAAGTCTGCTATGAATGTTTCTGGGGCAATACAAATGGATAATATTATGAATGGATTGCCGGAAAAAACTAAAAATTTTCTTACGGAAATTAAAAGGGAAGGACAGAATAATCTAAGTTTTGAAGAATCTTTTAAGGAAAACGAAATATCTAAAGGAGCCATTGAAATAGCCCATTGCCCATATTTTATGAATGAAACGCTTTTTTTAGGCTATGTAATGTGTAAAAATCTAGACGAAGAAAATTTGCTTTATTGTAAGATTACCAATAAAAAATGTGGTGATATGATAAGCAAAAATAAAAGGAAAATTATAATTGATGAAAGTGAAATAATTTGTCCAGATTACAAAAGAGAATATTTGTCTGATAAAGATAAGGGTGAAAAATTTAAAAAAGTTGACGACATAATGAAGGCAAAATAATCGCGGCATAAAAAATCGGGGGTACTGATATGGCTGAAATAGGAAGCACATGTACGGTAACAGAAAAATGTATCTACTTTGTAATGGATGAATGTATGGGGATTGACCATCAGGGCTGCAAGACAAAACAGAACATTATAGATGGAGTCAATAAAGCTCAGAATGAGGCAATAATAAGTAGAATCAAAAAAGTTGACAATAAAATTGATGGCAAAAGAATACTAATTACAGGCGGGGCAGGCTCTTTCGGGTCTGCCTTTTGCCTTTACCTTAAACAGCACGATATACATCCTGAAAAAGTAATAGTGATGTCGAGAGATGTGTTGAAGCATAATGAATTAAAGGATAAACTTGGCAAGACGGAATTCCCATTTAACACGATAGTTTGTAGCGTAACTGATTTAAAAGGGCTTGAATATGCTTTTAACGGTGTTGATATTGTGATTCACGCCGCAGCCATAAAATATATCGTTGAATGCGAATATAACACCCGGCAGACACTTGCAATAAACTGTGACGGTACTCAAAATGTTGTTGACGCAGCTATTAAATGCGGGGTTAAAAAGACAATATTGATTAGTACCGATAAGGCTTGCCAAGCCATAAATACATATGGAATAAGTAAAGCTATGGCTGAGAAGATTATCACAAATGGTAATAATCTGGCTGGAAAACGTGATTCAAGATTTTCCGTATGTAGATATGGCAATGTTGTTGGAAGTGTAGGGAGCATAATTCCATTATTTAAAAGGTTAATTGCCGAGGGAGCAAAAGTTCTTCCGATAACACACCCTGAAATGACAAGATTTTTCTATAAAATGAATGATGCTGTTGAGTTTGTTATTAACTCAATTCAGGTGATGCAAGGTGCTGAAACCTTTATACCAAAAATACCAAGCGTTAAAATAGTATCGGTTGCAGAAGCACTTGATATGCCATATGAGATAACGGGAATCAGGCCAAGCGAAAAACTACACGAATGTATGATACCGCCGGAACAATCACATTTGACCGAGGATATGGGAAACTATTACATAATCAAGCCGTCAATATTATTCAGGGATGATTTAAGATATCCAGAAGGCAAGAAAGTACCCAAAGATTTTAGTTATTGTTCAGGAACAAATCCGGAATTCCTTACAATAGAACAAATAAAGGAGAGCGTTGAATCATGCAACTAAAAGCATTATCCTATCCCAATGTTGAACAAGCCTGCATATGGCGGAACGACTCAATGAGTATGAACCGCACACCCTACCTACTGACACAGGAACAACAGGAGATATTTTATCGTTCAATAGTTTGCGACAGGCAGGCAAATGCGCGGTATTGGGGAATATGGACTGATTTAAAAGGTTTTAAGCTTAAATACGAACATGATCCATACGAACCCGTCAATTATCCGATAGTTGAGGAACAAAAAGAAGATAAATTTATCGGCATGGGTGAAATATCAAACATCCAGTGGGAAAATCGTTTAGGGGAAATTGGGCTGATAATGAATCCAGGATATGCCTACATGGCAGAACAGGCGATTGAACTAATACTTGAACAGGTATTTGATTATCTTAATCTTGAGAATGTATATGGCGAGTGTTATGAATGCTCTCCATACTTATCTATTTGGGAAGAGACTTGCGGAAAATATAATGCGCGGTGTTGCTATTTGCCAAACCGAAAATATTGGGGCGGGAAGTATTACAATAGCCTATATTTCAATATAAATCGCGAGGAGTGGAAGAAATGCAGATAATATTAGATATGAGTTCGGGCAACACGTGTAAAAACGACAAAGCCATAGTTAAGCGCATGATAGATGCAATAAATGAAATAGATACTAATAAGCATGAAATTATTTTTAAATGGCAACTTGCCCTTGACGATGGAATAAATATCCCACTTGACCACGATGTATTTGATTGTGCATATTGGTATGCTGCAAGTCTGGGATATAAAACAACCTCATCCGTGGCGGATTTGGAGAGCTTGAAATTTCTATTGCAATATGATGTGTGCTTTGTAAAAATACCTAATGATAGGGCGTTAGATTGGCTTATTGGCGAGATACCGAGGAAGATACCGATATACGTGAGTATATCAATCTCAAGGATGTGGACTAATAATTTTGCAAAACAGATAAATCTGGGCATAATTCAAGGAATGCAATGTGTTTCTAAATATCCCGCGACTATCGACGAATATGATAAACTAAATATCCATTTAAAAACATGTTCAATTTCCGATCATACCGTCGGCCTTGACCTGTTCAAAAAATACCAGCCGCGGATATGGGAGAAGCATTACAAGCTATCCGATTCCACAGGTCTTGATGCCGGACCGTTTGCTATTACGCCGGAAGAATTGAGGGAAATCTTATGAAAATGTTTCTGATAAGATTTGCAATAATATTAATTATAATTATAACTGTAAAACTCATATGGAAAATTACAGATGGCGAGTCTTTAATTTTGATACTGATAATGTGGTGGAAATCTGAAGAGTTGACAGAAAGCAGGGAGCAAAAACATGATACAAAGATATAGCATACAAAATGATTTTGGCAGCGGAGGCGGGACGACACCACAGAAGGATGATAGCGGCAAATGGGTAAAATGGGAAGACGTTGAAAAGCTATTAATTAAATTAAATGTCATAAAACAACCAAATAAATGCCAAATATGTGGGAATTTGTTTGAAGCAAAACATGGTAGCCAAAAAACATGCGAAGATTGCCAGCATAAATATAATAATTTTAAAATGCAAAGATATAGACAAAACGTTAAAGAAGGAACGGTAAAAAGGAGAGTGAGCTTAAGCCATGATATTACAAGGTGAACACCTACAACTTAAAACGCTAACTCCTGCAATGGTAACCCAAAAATATGTTGATTGGATGAATGACCCTATTGTAACTCAATACACAGAAAGCCGATTTACAAGGCATACCATGGAATCAGTAAAAGGTTATGTCAAGAACATATCCGGCAGCAGCCAGGACTATTTTTACGGCATATATACAAACGAGCATATCGGCAATATTAAACTGCATGTCAATGAGCATCATAACCTCGGCGATATAGGCATCATCATTGGAGATAAAGCACAATGGGGCAAAGGCTATGCGACTGAGGCAATAAAGTTACTGACTGAACATGGCTTTGATAAGATAGGCTTACATAAGATAAGCGCCGGGATATATGCCAATAACGCGGGAAGCATAAAGGCGTTTCAGGCAGCGGGGTATGAGGAAGAAGGCAGACACAAGCAGACGTATCTGAGTAATGGGGAATATGTCGATGAGATTATAGTCAGCAAGTGGGCTGAGTAAAATGGATTAAATAAATAGTAATAGGTTGCCGGCCAGCGTAAAAGGCTGTTGTTTCGTTCCTACACGAGATAGCAGCCTTTTCCTATCCTATTTATATCCTTGTAGGAGGGATATATAATGAGCAGAAGCAAGGCGCCGTTCAAACTATGCGAGGGTGGGAAAAAGAACGACAAACATATCAGGCTTACAGCAGATATGATGTTAAATATAATTTATATGGAATTATCAGATAGCGCGAAAACAGTATACAGTTATATGAAACTTTATGCATGTGGGAATGAAACTTTTGAATATCCGATAAGTTTAGCCCTTAAGTACATGAGTAAGCCGACATTTTTACGGGCAAAAGAGGAACTTATTACAAACGGGTTTATTGAGTATGAGCAGCATAACCAATTTTGCAAGACAAAAAACATCTATAAGCTGTCGAGAGTGTGGCAGCATAAGAAACCTGCATCCCCTGGTAATATATAATATTGGGTATCAAATTTTGACTAGATTGAATATAAAAGCATTTATATAAAAAACACCTTCAATCACAGTGATTAAGCATGTTTAGGGGAAATATCACTAGTAAAGAATTTTTACTAGTTTGATGTTAAAACCAACCAATCTAGTAAAGAAAATTGACTAGACATGTAAAGAATCTTTACTAGCAAAAATGAGGGATGATGAGAAAAATAAACGTAATACGGACGTAATACCAACGTATAACAAAAACGAGGGATGATATATGGCAGCATTGAAACCATGCCTGAAAGTAGGCTGTCCTGAACTTGTAACATCGGGATATTGCAAAGAGCATCAACAATACATAAATAAACAGAGAGACTTCTACAGGCCATCACCCAAAGAACGTGGATATGACAGCGAATGGAGAAAGTTTAGGCTGAGATATTTGAACAAGCACCCTCTTTGTGTAGACTGTGAAGCAGAAGGCGCAACTGTCCCGGCAGTAGAAGTACATCATGAAAAGTCTATACGTGAATATCCTGAATTGAAATATGCAGAAAGCAATTTAATGGGCTTATGCGAATATCACCATGCTAAAAGAGGTGCGGGATTCTGGAAGAGTAAGGAGTTGAAAAGATTGAAAGACGTCATTATAGTAGGCGGAGCGCCTGCCAGTGGCAAGAGTACATACATCAAACAACATATCAAAGCAGGTGACATGATATGGGACTATGATGAGATTATAAAAGCACTGACAGGACAGGAACTTTACAATAGACCAAGTTGGAGCATGGATGCAGCATTAGCAATAAGGGATACGTTGTATAAGTTTATTGAAGAAAGTACCAAGGTTAAGAAGGCATGGATAATAGCATCAGCGCCAAAGAGAGAACAACGTATTACATTAAGGCAGAGATTCAGCGCGGAAGTTATAGTAATGGATCCTGGAATTGAAGTATGTCTTGAGAGAATAAAGCAGGATGCAAGACGACCTGACAAGGATATGTGGAACGAAGCCATAAAACAATGGTATCAAGAGTATGAAAGAGATGAGAAGGATAAGGTTATAAAAATGCAGGATTGAATGATGGAACTTGCAAAAATAATTGGCAATTAAAGAGTAATGTGGTGTATACACGATGGGAATAATATACAAAACCTTGAAAGCCGCACGGGTAGGGGCATTCAAATCCTCACAGTTTTTCACGCTAGCAC
>JBAZHB010000001.1:0-83089 GCA_041652535.1 Candidatus Babeliales bacterium | reverse complement strand
AGAGTCTCATACGCCCGAGCAAGCGCTAGCGTTCCTCCTTGTAAAGAACTGTCTAGCTTCGTACGAGCAAGTTCTAAATACCCAAGTAATTTTGCTTTTAATGCTGGCACGTAATGAATCGTTATCACTACGGTTATGATCAACATAAGCGTTATTACCACAAACTTTTTTGAAATAAGAGAAGGCTGAGAAACTATTGCCGGTAGCGCATATACCTGAAGAACTGCACACAACTCTCTTATCTCATTTTCTTGAACCTTATCTTCTCCCAAACTCCTATTAATTTTGAGCATCTCATTTTTTATCTTACTCAAACTTAATGCGAGCACTTCTTTTTGTCGTACATAGTCTAATTTTTGCGATTTAACTAATGTTAACATCAAAAGTATCTTGCTTAATGACGTACGAAAAGGCTGAGAAATAATTCTACCAATCATAACTTCTTTATCAGCAAGATATTGAAATTTTTCGATAACAAGTTCGCATTCTTTTAAGGCGCTCAAAATTCTAATAAATTCACTATAACAAAGTTCATTAATCGCCGTAAGTACAATTTTACTCTTGTCATCCTGTTGCTTTTCAAGCCACTCAACCAACTGCAATGTTGCAAACCCATCACCTGTTGAGCGTGTAATACGAGCAAAATCAATGTTCAATCGTCTAAGATGAGCTTCAGAAAAACATCCTGCATGTTTACAGGTATCATAAAAGTCTTGTAACACAGTCTGAATCGCTCTATCACGAGGATTTTGGCATTGTACCGGCAAAAATAATACCGCAACAAAAAGAATGACTAAACGTACCAGCGATTTCATTGAGGAACACCGCGAAAACATACAAACTGAATTTCTCAACACCCCGAAAGAGTGCTGAATTTTAGCAGTCTGTCAGGCAAAGTCAAGATTAAACGTTGGCAATGCGGCGTTCTGCTCGTAACAAATCTTCAGGGGTATCGATGCCAAAAACATCATGCGTCGTTTCGTGCACCTGAATACGAAGCCCATATTCAAGGAACCGTAACTGCTCAAGTTTTTCTGCATCTTCAAGAGAGCTCTTTCCCATCGTGGCAATCTTATGTAATGCCTGCGATGTGTAAGCATAAAGACCGACATGTTTGAAATAGGTTTGCTTGGCAACAAGCTTGAGAGGATCTTGTTCATCACGAAAGAAAGGAATAGCGGCACGAGAAAAATAAATAGCCTGACCGTAGGCATTACATACGACCTTGGCAACTTTAGGCGAATGAATTTCTTGTGGGTCGGTAATAAGTTTTTTAAGCGTCCACATTTCCTGATTCGTCTGATCGCTGGTTGCAAGTAATGAAGCAATCATCATTTCATTAACAAAAGGTTCATCTCCCTGCCAATTAACCCAAACATCTGCAGTAATTTTTCCTGATGTACACAATTCTACAAGACGATCAGTACCTGACTTGCATGTTGCTGAGGTCATTACATAACGACCGCCAAAGCTTTCAATAACCGCTGCAGACTCAAGCGAATCGATCGCAAACAGCACTTCATTAAAAATAGAGCACCGTGTCACTGCATCCCACACCCAGGCAAGCAAAGGACGTCCTTGAAGAGGCGCTATAATCTTGCGAGGAAAGCGAACCGAATCAAGACGCGCCGGAATGACACATACTATTTTTTTCTGTTTGTTCATGAGAAGAAACCTTTATCGTTGTTATGCATATTTTCATTTATTAGGATTTAATGATACTATCACATGCATTGAATAATGTGATGTTTTTTTAAGGATTATTATGACCGCTGGATATGTACTGGTAAAAAAATCACGCCCTCTTCAAGGCATTGTTGATGTTTATGGGGCAAAAAACGCCGTATTGGTCATTCTAACCTCACTCATTTTGACCGAGGGTGTTTCGATTCTAGAAAACGTCCCTCATAACGCTGACGTCCGCCTCATGATGCAATTGCTTCAAGAACTCGGCGCACAGGTTTCATTTGACACTGACAGTAAAAAATTAACCGTAGATACCCGTAGTATTTGCCGCTACGAAGTTCGTCCCGATATCATGAATAAAATGCGTGCATCTATTTTGGTCATGGGCCCTTTGTTGGCCAGATTTGGCAAAGCTCGTGTTGCACTCCCCGGCGGTGATTTGATTGGTCAACGTCCTATTAACTATCACCTTAATGGTTTAAAAAAAATGGGCGTAACTACAAGCCGCAAAGATCCATTTGTAGAAGCAGATCTCTCGCAGCTTCCACAAGGTCCAACCTATACGCGCATCGTGCTTGAATATCCAAGTGTTGGCGCAACCGAAAACCTTATGATGTTTGCGTGCATTGGACAGGGGCAAGCTGCAATTATTAATGCGGCGCTTGAACCAGAAATTTTTGATTTAATTGATGTCCTTACTAAGATGGGAGCTCGCATCCAAATCCTACCTGGCGCAACTATTCTTATCGAAGGAGTTGCCCGACTTAATCCAATAACCCATACCATCGTTCCCGACCGCCTTGAAGTTGGCGCTCTTTTGGTATCAGCAGCAATTACGGGTGGAAATATTACCATTGCAAATGCCAAACCAGACCATCTTGATATCTTTCTTGAAAAACTGAGTGATATGGGACATACCATTGTCACCCAACGGCTTGAAAATTCATGGCAACTTGCACCAGGCATTACGATCAAAGCAACTGGCCGATCACGTGCAACATCATTTAAAACCTGTCCATATCCCGGGTTCCCTACCGACCTTCAACCACTTATGATGGCAGCATTGTGCGTGGCAGAGGGAATAAGTCATGTTGAAGAAACAGTATATGAAAACCGTATGATTCATACCCAAGAGCTTGCAAAAATGGGAGCCCAGATTGCCGTCAGCGGCACTAAAGCAACCATTCGTGGCGTTGATGCTTTGTATGGCAAAGATGTCATAGCATCAGACATTCGTGCATCATGCGCGCTTGCATTAGCAGGACTTGTTGCCTTTGATCAAACCAAAATTACCGGCGTGCATCACTGGCAACGTGGCTTTGATCAACTCGAAAAGAAACTTGCATATTTGGGCGCATCAATTGAATTAATTGATGATCACGCTAGCGGACGGGAAAGCTTGCCGAAAACTCAGACACTTCCCTCGTAATTAATGTTTGACGCAATTTATTGAATTGCAATGTAAGCGTCTCAAGATATTTTTCAGCATTATTATTTGAATTTTCCATCGCCAAGAATCGAGCCGCGTGCTCAGCGCGAAGCGCTTCGAATAAAAGATGGGTAATAGCACAACGCACATAACTAACGGCAAGATAATCAAGAATTGCTTCTTTATCTTGCTCCCAAATAAGATCATCAGATGATTGATCAATTGTTATTTGGCCGGAATAAAGAAGATCTTGTTGCACAGGAATGAGCGTTGTTTTGCGCGGCGTCTGTGAAAAGAATGATTTTGCAATATTGTGACAAAATGTTACGGATGAATAGGGAAGCGGAGCATCAGCAATGCGTCCAATGATATCATCCGCTATAGCAAGAAAGTTATTTGAATTAAGATCACCATAACTGCAGATCAAATCGCCCCAATCCTTTTCTTTAACAAAGGCAACGGCTTTAAGACCGATGGCTATAAAAGTTGGCGTCTGATGCGACTCAATTTGTATCGCAGATTCAGTAAATTTGAATAGATTTGAATTCAATCCGCCACACAACCCTTTTGATGTTCCTATAACGATGTATAACGGTCTGCTATTGAGCGTATCGGCCGGAAAAAGCATATCGCTATGCCATGATTCAGGCGCTTGCACAAGCGTTTCGAGAAAAACTTTTTTAACCTGATCGGTATATGACTCAAGCGGTCGATTTATTTTTTCGAGTTTGCCATAGAGCGACATTGAGATCAGACGAACCGCATGGGTAACTTTTTTGGTCGTTTGTATGGAACGAATTTTTTGTCGTAGCTGCACAAGCTGTGACATATGCATCCCCACCGCATAAAAGCCATTCTGAATTTATTGATTTTAAATACGAAGGTAACGTAAAAAATCCTTTTTTACAACGACGTTGTATTTGAGCTACGGTTTGGTAAGGTAAAAGAGAGTTTGTGCTATATATGATGGTGAATATATGATATTGGTAATCGACGGTTATAACGTTCTTAAACAATTGTTTCCTGGCCTTAAAAATAATCTTGATCAACAAAAAGCTGCGCTCATTCGACAGCTCGCTTATTACAAGCACAAGAAAAGTGCTGAAATTCAAGAAATCATCGTGGTCTTTGATGCTGGCCCGTCTTCACATGCAACTCGAACAATAAAATCGGACATTGTCATTATGTATTCAGGGACCAAGAGCACTGCTGATGATTGGATTATTAACCATGTTAGTCGTAATCGCAATCAGGAAATAATGATTATTACCCGCGACCGCGCATTACGCGAAGCATGCCAGCAAATGGGAGCTGTTGCACTTGGCGGAGATGAATTCTATCGCATCCTACAAGACAGTCTGATTGAGCAAAAATCACCGCATGGTCATAAAACAGGTCTTGAAAAATATGAACCTATTCTTGATGAAGAAGGCTCGGACTGGCTGAACCCAGAGGCTCTTGATATACTTATGGAACAATCAAGCCTTCAAGTGCCAGGAGAAAAATCGGACGATCATGAACGCTCCCACTCACGCAAAAGTCCTCCTTGCAGCCTTACCAAAAAAGAACGTCGGCTCCAGGCAAAGATTAAAAAAATTAGTTAACCATGGTTCACGACAATGAAATTTCATCGATCTGAATGCTCAAACGTTGTACGCGATGCCCTTATACCCCAGCTCAAAAATTACCGTATTTTCGCGCTCAGAGGGCCCATGGGTGCCGGCAAAACAACGCTTATCAAAGAACTTTTGCGTCAATGTGGTGTACAGGAAACAGTTACAAGCCCAACATTTAGTTATTTCAATACCTATCACGACACAAGCGATCGAACTTTTTATCATTTTGATCTTTATCGCATCACTTCGCTTGATGAATTTATCAATGCTGGATTTGACGAAATACTTCAAGAAGATGCGTTTGTTTTCATCGAATGGCCCGATGTTATTGAGCCGCTTTTAAAAGATCGAGAACTCAAAAAGGACGTCTGCAGAATAAGTCTGGCACTTGATTCAACCGATAAAGAGCAGCGAATTTTGCACATTTCACCTCAAAATGTATAAAAAACCTTACAAAAATATTGAAAAAATTGCTGTTCCCTTTAAGCTGGATGGGCTGATTGATTTTTTGAAAGATATTACGCTCGTTGGGGAGATTCCCGAGTGGCCAAAGGGGGCGGACTGTAAATCCGCTGGCTCTGCCTTCACAGGTTCGAATCCTGTTCTCCCCACCATCACGCTTGCTACTACACAGCTTGGCAACGAGCAAAAAAAGAAGACAGGCGGGAATAGCTCAATTGGCTAGAGCGTCAGCCTTCCAAGCTGAAGGTTGCGGGTTCGAGACCCGTTTCCCGCTCCATCCATTACGACGAAGATGGGTATGCTGGCATAGCTCAGTTGGTAGAGCAGCTGATTTGTAATCAGCAGGTCGCTGGTTCGAGTCCAGTTGCCAGCTCCACAGAAAGTCTTTATACTGTGCTCGTCGCCCCATTGTACGGGGCGTTATTTTTATAGTGACAACAGCATGTAAAGGTGCCCACGTAGCTCAGTTGGTAGAGCACTTCCTTGGTAAGGGAGAGGTCACCGGTTCAATCCCGGTCGCGGGCTCCAGCCTAGGCTCAGAAAAATATCACAAACGAATCTGAGCTGCGGTTGGCGAACCAATCAGAATAGAGAGCTTGAGGCTATGGCAAAAGAAAGAACAATTATACATCTGGAATGCGAAAGCTGTGGATTAAGAAACTACAGCAAGAAAGTTTCGCGTAAGAGAGATTTTGGGAAACTTGCACTGAATAAATTTTGTGCAAAGTGCCGCAAGCACTCATCCCATAAAGAGACGAAATAATGAAGCGGAAGGCCAGTAGCTCTAATTGGTAGAGCGGCGGACTCCAAATCCGCGGGTTGGGGGTTCGAATCCCTCCTGGCCTGCCAGAATAAAAAGAAATGCCAAATGTGGGGACGCAACAATGAATAAAGCGATGTCCTTCCTCAATGAGGTTAAGGCAGAGTTAAAAAAAGTAACATGGCCAACGAAAGATGAACTTTTCGGGTCAACTATTATTGTCTGCATTTTGGTGGTGGTATTCGCGCTAATTCTTGGTGGAATGGATGCAATTTTTACGGCTTTCATCAAGCATTTAACAAGCTTTTAACTAGGGTTCTTAAAAATTTTTACGTGGTTGGTTAAACAATGAAACGTTGGTATGTCGTCCAGGTTTATACCGGTTTTGAAGATATCGTTAAGAAAGATCTTGAAAAACGGGTAATTGAAGAAAATATGCAAGACATTTTCGGTCAAATTTTGTTGCCCGCGGGCGAAGTTGTTTCATTTTTCTCTGACGACAAAACTAAAAAAGAAAAAATTTTCCCAGGTTATCTCCTTATACAGATGGAGATGACAGGCGATGCGTATCGACTTGTATCCTCGACGGCACGCGTGACACGCTTCTTGGGCGGGGAGGTCCCAGTCCCGTTGTCCGATAAAGAGGTAGATCGCATCTTCGCCCAGATGTCAGGTAAACTTGCAGTTCCCCACGAAAAAACTCCCTTTATTGTTGGGAACGAAGTTCACATTTCACATGGGCCTTTTGCGGGATTTGTTGGTATTATTGATAAGATCGACGAAGAACGCGAAAAGCTTACGGTTATGGTCAGTATTTTTGGAAGAATGACTCCCGTAGAACTGGGATTTGATCAGGTCAAGAAATAACACTTAGGTATATCATGTCCAAGAAAATCAAAGCTAAAGTAAAACTACAGCTTCATGGTGGAGCTGCAACTCCTGCGCCACCAGTCGGATCGATGCTTGGTCAGCATCAAGTCAACCTCATGGATTTTTGCAAGAAATTCAACGCCGCAACGGCCACCCGCAAAGGCGAAACGGTTCCTGTTCTTATTACTATCTATACCGACAAGAGTTTTGACTTTGTTCTCAAAACTCCACCCGTTTCTGAATTGCTGCGCAAAAAAGCAAACATTCAATCCGGCGCCAAAAATCCTGGCAAAGAATCTGCAGGAAACATCAAATGGAAAGACATCGAGGAAATTGCCAAGATCAAAATGCCTGACTTGAATGCGGTGGACTTAGAAGCAGCAAAGAAAATAGTTGCTGGAAGTGCACGAAGCATGGGACTTTCAGTTGTCGATTGATATTTCAAAGACAGTAATACATGGACGTGCAATGAGCAAACAAGGAAAAAAACATATACAAGCCAAAGAGAAACTCGAAGAGGCAAAAGTTACCTCTTGGAATTCAGCTTTGGATTTTGTCGTTAAAAATGCCCATACAAAATTTGATGAATCTGTCGATGCAGACATCATTTTGGGCATTGACGCTTCTAAGGGTGAGCAAACAGTTCGCGGTTCAGTAATGCTTCCTCATGGTACTGGCAAAAAAATGCGTGTTTTGGTATTTGCAAAAGGCGAATACGAAGAACAAGCAAAAAAAGCTGGTGCTGATTACATCGGTGCTGAAGACTTGGTAGCAAAAATTGAAAGCGGCTGGTGCGAATTTGAAGCAGCAGTTGCAACCCCAGATCTCATGGGACTTGTCGGTCGCGTTGCTAAGCTACTCGGCCCTCGTGGGTTGCTTCCTAATAAAAAGGTCGGCACCGTCACCTTCGATATTGCAGGAATCGTTGCGGATCTTAAAAAGGGACGTGTTTCCTTCAGAAACGATAAAGGCGGCGTAGTACATGCCCCTTTTGGTAAAGTTTCTTTTGGAGCTGCTAAACTCACTGAAAATCTCGCAGCATTGATTCAGGCATTGAGAACCACGCGACCTCCAACAGCCAAGGGTAAATTCATCAAGAGAATTGTTATTTCATCAACAATGGGCGTTGGTATATCAGTCAATCCTGATGAAGCAGCACAAGATTAAACGAACAAGGGAAAATCCATGAATCGCCAACAAAAAGAACAGATTGTCGTTGATCTTCGTCAAATGATGACCGAAGCCCAAGCAACTTTCTTGGTAAATTACAAAGGGCTTACGGTTGCGTCGCTGCAACAACTCAGACGTAATTTGCATACGGGCGGCAATAAACTTCGTGTTGCTAAAGCCACTCTTATGCAAAAAGCAGCCCAAGATATCGCTGGAGCTCCAAGCTTTTCAGAATCCTTCAAGGATCAGGTTGGTTTGGTTTTTGCAAAAAGCGATGTTTCTGGTGCAGCTAAGCAGCTGATGGAATTTGCCAAGGACAATCAATTACTTCAAGTAATCGCTGGTTTTTATGAAACCCGCGTACTTGGCCCAGAAGAACTCAAATTTCTTGCCTCTTTACCTTCTCGCGATGTCTTGATCGCCCAGATGCTTGGGACGTTACAAGCTCCAATGGCCTCAACAGTACGCATTTTGTACATGCTTATTGCCCGTTTGGTCATTGTTTTGAAGGAAATTGAGAAAAAACAAGCCGGAAACCAGTAGGCAGGCATGCAAATTTGTGGTAGATTAAGCATTATTTGCTGTTTTTCTCGGGGGTTTCTGAGTTTTAAAACGCAAAAAAGTACATAAAATAGTGAATAAAGAACTGTAATTAAACGCTGTTGGTTATAAGGAGTTACTTCATGTCATCAACAAAAGTTGTCGACGAAATAAAAAAAATGACGGTTATGGAGCTTGCTGAGCTCATCAAGACACTTGAAACAACATTTGGTGTGTCAGCTGCAGCCCCTGTTGCAGTAGCATCTGCCGCATCAGCGGCCGCCGCAGCTCCAGCTGCCGCAGCCGCTGAAGAAAAGAATGAATACAAAGTTACGCTCAAAGAAGCCGGCGCAAGCAAAATTAACGTCATCAAGGCTCTTCGTGCAGTAACTTCGCTCGCTTTGGGCGCTGCAAAAGAAGCAGTTGAAAATGCTCCTTTTGTTATAGCAGAAGCCGCTCCAAAAGAAGAAGCTCAAAAAATCAAAAAAGAACTTGAGGCAGCAGGCGCTAAGGTTGAACTTTCCTAAGGGCGCTGCAATCGCAAAGTTTGTTTATGGATACCGTTTATACATATAGGCGGTATCCATTTAGTTTCTTCAGAATGGGGCGCATTGCGTTGTACCGGTAAGTGGTGTGTTTACGCGACGGGAGCAGTTGAATGTCTGTGTTTGATAGAGGTAAGGGTCTTATACGAAAATCTTTTGGCAAAATCAAGGAGGTTGTTTCTCTACCAAACCTCATTGAGGTACAATCGAAGTCGTTCAACGATTTCGTCCAGCTCGATTGTATTCCATCAGAAAGGGAACACATAGGGCTCGAAAAAGTATTTCGTGACACGTTCCCCATTGAACACAATGAACGTATTTCTCTTGAATATGTTAGTTATGAATTGGGTGATTGGGCATGTATTTGCGGTCAATTGACCGGAATTCAAAATCGTTATAAATGGACATGTTCTTCGTGCAAAAAAAATGGTTGCGGGCGCTTAGCTAAGGGGAAAATCTGTCCTCATTGCAAAGAGCCAAACGTAGCTTACATTCACTGTAAGCGTTGCTTCTCTCGTGTATCTATTAAAGTACCAGCCACTGTTGATGAATGCCGCTACAGCGGAAGAACGTTCTCATTACCGCTTAAAGTAAAAATGCAGCTTATCAGCTGGGATATCGATCCTAAGACTGAACAAAAAGTTGTTCGTGATATCAAAGAACAAGATGTGTTCTTTTGCGACCTACCTGTCATGGTCGATTTATACGAAGACGATAATGGAACATTCCATTTAGGAAGTCAGGGAACATTCCTTATCAATGGCGTCGACCGTGTCGTTGTCAGCCAAATTCACCGTGCCCCTGGCGTCATGTTCACATTGAGCAAGAAATCCAAAGATTTCCGCGGACAGCCATATCATATTGCACGATTAATTCCTGGCCGTGGTTCATGGCTTGATTTTGAATTTGATCATAATGACATTATTTATGTTCGTATCGACAAAAAGAAAAAAATGCTTGCTACCACATTTTTACAAGCAATTGGCGTCGAAAAGAACTCTATCCTCTCGTTGTTTTACAATTTTGATGCTATCGATATTAAGGACGGCAAGTTTAGCCGCAAAATCAATGCTGATCTCATTGGGCAACGACTTGAAGCTGGCTCACTTCCTAAGGAAATTGAGGATAAATTTAACATCGGACAGCGTTTAACTAAGGCCCATCTTGATAAATTGGCTAAAGATGGTGTTAAAAACCTCATCGTACGTAAAGCAAGCTTACAAGGTCGCATAGCAGCTCAAGACATTATTATCCCTAAAACAGGTGAAATCGTTGCAACATTGGGTAGCGAACTCACTGAAGAAATTATCGAACAACTCGAAGCCTGCAATGGCTTTTCTTTCAAATTAATTCAGTCCTCTGGTTATGCAGTTCAACCAACAATGGCACTCACCTTTGCACAAGATGACGCATCAACCAAAGAAGAGGCTCTTAAAGAGATTTACATTAAACTTAAGCCTGGCGATATTCCTGCTATCAAGGTAATGGAAGAATACGTTTCTAACCTGTTCTTTAATTCACGCTTTTACGATTTAACTATTGTTGGTCGTATTCGTACTAATCGCAAACTTGGCTTATCAATTAGCGAAAAAAATACCAGCCTAACCAAAGAAGACATCATCGCAACGCTCAAGTATTTGATTGGATTAAAAGAACGTGGCGAAGGCGAACTTGATGATATTGATCATTTGGGGAACCGCTGTGTAAGGCTTGTTGGTGAACTTCTTCAAAATCAGCTTTATATCGGCTTTGCTCGTATTGAACGTATCGTTAAAGAACGTTTTAGACTTCAAGAAAACTATGCTTCTTTAATGCCTTATGACTTCTTGAACGTTCGTCCACTTGCAGCAGTATTGCGTGAGTTCTTTGGAACTGGACAGCTTTCTCAATTCATGGATCAAACTAATCCGCTTGCAGAAATGGCTCATAAACGTCGTCTTTCTGCGCTTGGACCCGGTGGTATCACACGTGAACGCGCAACGTTTGAAGTTCGCGACGTCCACACCTCTCACTATGGAAGAATCTGTCCTATCGAAACACCTGAAGGCCAAAACATCGGTTTGATTTCATCGCTTTCAACTTACGCTCGCGTTAATGAACTTGGTTTTATTGAAACTCCTTATCATCCGATAGAAAAAACCGTCGTTCAAGGTGAAATCAAATATCTGGATGCCTTTGAAGAATTGGGTAAAAAAATCGCCCAAGCAACAACTCCCGTTGATGCTTCGCATCATTTGGAAGGGCAAAAGGTCCTTGTTCGTGAAGATGGTAACATTCTTACAACCAACGTTGACGAGGTTAACTATCTTGATGCATCTCCAAAACAGATCTTCTCAGTCCCTACGGCCTTGATTCCATTCCTTGAGCACGATGACGCTAACCGAGCTCTTATGGGATCGAACATGCAACGACAAGCAGTTCCCCTGATTAAATGTCAGGCTCCGCTTGTTGGTACAGGATTAGAGCGCGAACTTGGGTCACTCGAAGGTGCTGTTGTTAGTGCTCGTACTGCAGGAACCGTCGTTTATGTTTCATCTGAAAAAATCGTTGTTCGCATTTCTGATGAAAATATCAGTGAAACTGAATGGCTCTCACGCCCTATTGATATCTATTATCTCAAGAAATTTGCACGCTCAAGCCACAACACATGGATTCATTTCAATCCAATTGTTACGGTTGGCGATACCATTAAAAAAGGTGATCTTCTTGCCTGTGGCGCTGCTACCAACAATGGTGAACTTGCGCTAGGAAGCAACGTTTTAGTCGCTTTCATGCCATGGCAGGGCTACAACTACGAAGACGCAATTGTCGTAAGTAAGCGACTCGTTGCTGATGACATTTTCTCATCAGTACACGTCGAAGAGTTCATTGTTGAAGCACGCGAAACTAAACTCGGTGCAGAAGAAATTACACGCGATATTCCAAATATTCCTGAAAAAGATCTAGTCGCTCTTGACGAAGATGGTATTGTAAAAATCGGTACCAGAGTCAAACCAGGTGATATTTTAGTAGGTAAAGTAACCCTTAAAGGTGACGTACAAGTTTCTCCAGAAGAGAAGTTGTTACGCGCTATTTTTGGTGAAAAATCACGCGAAGTACGCGACACCTCGTTGCGCGTTCCACCTGGAGTAGAAGCAACAGTCGTTGACGTCAAGGTATTCTCACGTAGCGGTATCAGAAAAGACAAACGTTACCGTGAAATTGTTCAGCGTGAAACACAAAAGATCGAAGAAAACTTCGCCTACCATCTTTCAATTCTTCAAAAGGGAATTAAAGAACGCGTTATCGATTTAGTCAAAGACACCAAGGCCAGCAAAAATGCCCCTATTGATGATCTTGAGAAATTACTCAGCGTCACAACAGGTATTAAAGAAATCGATAACAAGATCAAGGGTTATAAAGAGGTTTTGACGAACCAAATCCATGTTTTAACCGCGCTCAAAGAAGATCGCATTGCGCAATTGCGTAAAGGTGACGAACTTCCATCAGGCGTTATCAAAATGATCAAGGTCTATGTTGCAACCAAACGTCGTCTTTCGGTTGGTGACAAAATGGCCGGACGTCACGGTAACAAAGGTGTTGTCTCTCGCGTTGTTAACGTTGAAGACATGCCCTACATGGAAAATGGGCAACATGTTGATATCGTCCTTAACCCACTCGGTGTACCAGGACGTATGAACGTTGGTCAGATTCTTGAAACTCTTTTGGGAATGGCAAGTAAGGAAATTAGTCATCAACTTGCTGAAAAGATTCAAGATCTTTCATATCAAGAAGTTAAAAATCAACTGAGTAAATATTATGGCAATCAGTTGGTAAGTGAATTAGAAAAAGCCTACGGCAAAACCGCCGTATCTGAACTTGCCAAAAAAACCATTGATATGGGAATTGCCTTCAATACCCCAGTATTTGATGGCGCTGATTATCATAATGAAATACAGCCTTTACTTAAGGATTTGAATCTCCCTGTTACCGGTATGTATAAACTTTATGATGGCCGAACAGGGCTTTCATTCGATCAGCCGGTTACAGTTGGTTACATCTACATGATGAAATTGAACCACTTGGCAGATGACAAACTCCATGCACGTTCCGTTGGTCCATACTCATTGATTACGCAGCAACCACTTGGTGGTAAAGCTCAATTTGGTGGTCAACGCCTTGGAGAAATGGAAGTTTGGGCTCTTTTTGCCTATGGAGCGGCCTACACATTGCAAGAAATGCTCACTATCAAATCAGATGACGTCAATGGTCGTATTAAGGCCTACGAGGCTCTGGTTCGTGGTGAAGAGGTTCCGGATCCAGGCATCCCTGAATCGTTCAACGTTCTGGTTAAAGAGCTACAAAGCTTAGGGTTGCAAGTTGATCTATTCAAGACAAGCAAGGAGCAGATCAGTGAATAATAGGATGCTCGACCGTTTTCGCGAATATCTTAATACAACGCAATTTAATGCGATGCGATTAAGTATCGCATCACCCGAAAAAATACGCTCCCTGTCGTATGGCGAAGTTAAAAAGATAGAAACTATCAACTATCGTACGCTCAAACCAGAGCGCGACGGTCTTTTTTGCGCACGCATTTTCGGCCCCGTTAAAGATTGGGAATGTAACTGCGGCAAATATAAGCGCATGAAGCATCGCGGAGTCACGTGCGAAAAATGCGGTGTTGAAGTTATTCAAGCTCGTGTACGCCGTGAACGTATGGGACACATTAATCTTGTTTCCCCTGTTTGTCACATTTGGTTTTTAAAGGGTATTCCAAGCTATCTAAGCTTGTTACTCAATATGACCGTTCGCGATTTGGAACGTGTTATTTATTTTGATAGCTACATCGTATTGCATCAAGGCGGATCCCCTTATGCTCAAAAAGCAATTTTGAGCGGCCAGGATTATGAAAACTATGTAAGTGCAAATCCGGAAGATATCATTTTTAAAGCCGGAATGGGTGCTGAAGCAATTCGCGCGCTCCTTTCGATGATGGATTTGAACTTTGAAGTTCGTAAGCTCGAAGAAGAATATACCCAGACAGCCTCAGTAGCTATCAGACATCGCATCGCCAAACGTTACAAAGTCTTGGCGGGGATGCTTTTAGCAAATATACGTCCTGAATGGATTATTCTTGAAGTCCTTCCCGTATTACCACCAGATCTTCGTCCACTCGTACCACTTGAAGGTGGTAGATTTGCAAGTTCAGATTTGAATGATCTGTATCGCCGTGTTTTGAACAGAAACATTCGTTTGAAACGCTTAATCGAACTTGAAGCACCTGATGTCATTATCAAAAACGAAAAACGTATGCTGCAAGAAGCAGTCGACGCACTTATTGATAACGGACGTCGTGGTCAACCAGTTCGTGGTTCAAACAAACGCCCTCTCAAATCATTAAGCGAAATGCTTCGTGGTAAGCAAGGACGTTTCCGCCAAAACTTGCTTGGTAAACGTGTCGACTATTCAGGTCGATCAGTCATTGTTGTTGATCCAGAACTCAAATTACATCAATGTGGACTTCCCAAAATCATGGCTCTTGAGCTCTTCAAGCCTTATATTTATGTCGAGCTTCAAAAGCGTGAGCTGGCACCAAATCTTCGCGTAGCAAAACGCATGGTTGAAGAAATGACGCCAGAAGTATGGGAAGCATTAGAAGAGGTCGTCAAAGACCGTCCTGTATTACTCAACCGTGCACCTACATTGCACCGTCTCAGTATTCAGGCTTTCTTTCCAACATTGGTTGAAGGCAAAGCCATCAAAATCCACCCTCTTGTTTGCGCTGCATTTAACGCAGACTTTGATGGTGACCAGATGGCAGTGCACGTACTTTTGAGCCAAACAGCACGCGCAGAAGCAATTAAATTAATGCTTTCAACAAGAAACATTTTGACACCTGCTAACGGTAGACCGCTTGCGGTTCCTTCGCAGGATACCGTGCTTGGTCTTTACTATATGACCAAGGGTCGTAAAAATGTTCCTGGAGAAGGTTTATTCTTTGGTAATATTGCCGAAGTTATCTGTGCATATCAGCATAATCAGGTTCACATTCAGGCACCAATCAAAGTTCGTCTTAAACAGGGCTGTGTTGTCACGGCAACCGTCGGACGTGTATTGTTGTATGAATCGCTTCCAGAAAATGCAAATTTTGAATGGGTAAATAAAGCTGTTAAAAAGAAAGACCTTGCAACGCTGGTTGCACGTGTGTACAAAGCATTCGGTGCAGACGCAACCGTTGCAACGCTTGATAAAATTAAAAAACTTGGCTTCAGCTACGCAACACTTGGTGGAATTTCGCTTTCTATTGAAAACCTTGTTATTCCACAAACAAAAACAGCTCTTATTAAAAAAGCCCAAGACGAAGTTAACCATACTGAACAATTGTATCTTGATGGTGCAATTACCAACGGTGAACGTTACAACAAGATCGTTCAAATTTGGTTTAGAGCAACCGAAGATGTCACTAATGAAATGATTGGGGTGCTCGAGGATGAAGATCGTAAGGCTTCTGCAAACCTCGATAAACAAAGTGCACCATTTAACCCAGTCTTCATGATGTTAGATTCTGGTGCTCGTGGTTCACGCCAACAAATACGACAGCTTGCAGCTATGCGAGGCTTGATGGCAACACCATCCGGTGAAATTATGGAAACACCGGTTATTGCAAACTTTAAAGAAGGTTTGAACGTTTTTGAATATTTCACTTCAACACACGGTGCCCGTAAAGGTCTTGCAGATACGGCATTAAAAACTGCAGACTCTGGTTACTTAACACGTCGTTTGGTTGACGTTGCACAAGACGTTGTCATTTCTACTCATGACTGCCAAACACTCGGTTATGTATCAATAAGCGATCTCAAAGAATATGGCGAAATAATTCAACCATTGTGCGACCGCATTTATGGACGCGTTATTGCTGAAGATGTTAAAGATCCTGTTACTGGCGTCTTAATTGCCAAACGAGGCGATCTGGTAGATGATGCATTAGTCGAAAAAATACGCGATTCTGCAGTCTCTACCGTCTCAGTAAGATCGGTCTTAACGTGCCAAGCAAAACGTGGCATTTGTGCCCATTGTTATGGCATGGATCTTTCGGCGCTCTCACTTGTGTCCATTGGTACTGCAGTTGGCGTTATTGCCGCACAATCAATCGGTGAACCGGGAACTCAGCTCACTATGAGAACGTTCCACGTCGGTGGTACCGCAACAGGACTTGTTGAAACGACCTTCTTTAAGGCAAGTTCCCCTGGCAAACTACAATTCAAGGGTGTTCATGCGGTAAGAAATCGTAACAATCAATGGGTTGTTATGAACCGTAAGTCACAGCTTGTTGTTGTCGCGGAAGATGGACGCGAACTTGAAGAATGTTCACTTGAATATGGTGCAACAATTCTGGTTGATGACAATACCTTGGTCAACGCAGGTCAAAAGATCGCTGAATGGGATCCATTCAAAGTTATTTTGACAGAAAAAACTGGTACTGTTCAATTTGTTGACTTGATCGAAAACGTCACCTATCAAGAGCAGTTCGAAGAAGGTGCTGGACAATCGAAGAAAGTCGTTCTTGAACGTCGTGATGATAAGCGTCAGCCATATATTGCCGTTATCGGAAAAGATAACAGCGAAGAAGTTCGTTATTATCTGCCAACTGGGGCTATTTTGACGGTTGGCGACAACCAAGAAGTGGCAGCTGGTGATGTTCTGGCAAAACTTCCTCGTGAAGAAAAACGAACAAAAGATATCACCGGTGGTTTACCACGTGTTGCAGAGCTCTTTGAAGCTCGTATACCAAAAGATACAGCTATTTTGAGCGAAGTTGATGGTATCCTTCGCTTTGGTGGTCTACATCGAGGACAACGTCGCATTACGGTTACAACCGACGATGGCGAAGTTTTTGAATATACCGTTTCTCGTAGCCGACACCTTAACGTTGAGGACGGGGAACGTGTTAAGACTGGTGATGCATTGACTTCAGGAACACCTAACGCACACGATATCTTGCGCATTCTTGGATCAGATGAGGTACAACGCTATCTCGTTCGCGAAATACAAGAGATCTATACGTTACAGGGCGTTGATATCAACGATAAACATATAGAATTGATTGTTCGCCAAATGTTACGCAAGGTTCGTATCGTTGAACCGGGTGATACTAAGTTTGTTGCAGGAGATCGTGTTGATAAATTCCATCTCCAAACAATCAATCGTCTCATTGCAAAAGAAGGTAAAAAGCCGGCAACAGCCAAACCGATCTTGATGGGTATTACCAAAGCATCGCTTGGAACTGAAAGCTTCCTCTCGGCAGCATCATTCCAAGAAACAACACGTGTGTTAACCGAAGCCTCACTTGTAGGCCAAGTTGACTATCTTTATGGGTTGAAAGAAAACATTGTTATTGGTAAACTTATCCCTGCTGGAACTGGAATTTCATCATTCAAATCAAAATATGTGGGTGAGGAACTTTCCGAGTTTGAGCGTAAGGCTCGTGAAGAAGAGCAACTTGAAATCGGTCTTGATAAAATATCTTTGACACAACAATAAGTTAATCCAGGCGCGTAGCTCAGTTGGCAGAGCATCGCTTTGACGTAGCGAGGGTCAGCGGTTCGAATCCGCTCGCGCCTACCATAAAATAAATATAAAATATTCGTAGGAATTTTCCGAAACGAGGTTTACAACCAAATGATAGCTAAAGAAATTAAAGAACAAATCATCAAGGGCTTTGCCAAGTCACCTCGTGACGTTGGCTCTGTTGAAGTGCAAATTGCGCTTCTTTCTGAACGAATTCGTCAAATTTCAGAACACTTGAAAAAATCACCAAAAGATTTTCATTCTCAAAGAGGTCTTTTGCAACTCGTCGGCAAGCGTCGACGCTTTGCCGCATATCTTGAAAAAAACGATAAAGAAAGCTTTGAGAAAGTCCAAAAGGCCCTCAAAGAACAAAAGAACATAGGTATATATAAAAATGCATAAAGTATTTAGTTTCCCCGAACAAGGATTGAGCATTGAAATTGGCAAGTATGCTAAACAGGCCGATGGGGCTGTTTGGATTAAGGCTGGCAACAGCATTGTTCTTGCCACAGCAGTTGCATCCAAACAAGCGCGTGAATTTCCCGGTTTTTTCCCGCTCACCGTTGAATATCGTGAGCGTACCTCTGCAGCTGGTAAAATTCCCGGTGGATATATCAAACGAGAAGGTAAACTTTCTGATTTAGAAGTTCTCACTTCCCGTATTATTGATCGTCCTATTCGTCCGCTCTTCCCATCCAATTATTTCTGTGAAGTTCAAATTCTTGCAACGGTATATTCATCAGATGGAAAATACCCAACCAGTATTCTTGGCCTTATCGGTTCATCTTTAGCATTAACACTGTCCCCTATTCCTTTTTTAGGACCTGTTGGTGCTGTTCAAGCCGGCCATATCAATGGTAAATGGGTTTTTAATCCAACTTATGAAGAGCTCAGTCAATCAGATGCTGAAATAACTATTGCGGGAACTAGAGCTGGTATTTGCATGGTCGAAGGCCACTGCAATAATGCTTCTGAAAAAGAACTTGCAGATCTTTTCTCTGCTGCACATGAAATCATCAAGAAACAAGTTGACTGGCAGCTTGAGATTCAAAAAGAACTCAATATCAAAAAAACAGAAATCGTCGACGTTGTTGACTGGAATCTTTGGAAGAAACGCATAACTGATGTTCTTCCTGCAGATTTTGTTGAACAAATTTTTGCTGCAACCAAAGTTGAACGCAGCGAAGGTGTTGACGCTATCAAGCAATCAATTATCGACAAATTAACCGATGTCATCGAAGCTGAAAAAGTTAGTGTTTCAGTCATTGGTTATATTTTTGATTCCATTGTTAAAGAAAAATTGCCTGACTATATCATCAAAAAACAAACACGTGTTGATGGTCGACACTTTGACGAAATTCGTAAGATTTTCGCAGAAGTAGCACCGCTCCCATGTGTTCACGGCTCAGCAGTATTTCAACGTGGCGAAACACAGGCAATGGCAAGTTTGACACTTGGCACGGGTCAAGATGCACAGCGTGTCGAAACATTGCTCGGTGGAGAACGAGAACGTTCATTCATGCTACATTACAACTTCCCTCCTTTTGCAACAGGCGAAGTTAAACCTATTCGCGGCGCAAGCCGTCGTGATATCGGACACGGATATTTGGCTGAAAGCACCTTTCTTAATGTTCTTCCGCCAAAAGATAAATTTCCTTATGTCATTCGTTCGGTCGTTGATATTCTCGAATCAAACGGTTCCTCTTCAATGGCCACTGTATGCGCTACTGCGCTTGCACTCATGGATGCTGGCGTTCCTATCAAAGACGTCGTTGGTGGTATTGCCATGGGACTTATGCGCGATTCTTCTGGCAAACTCCATATCCTAACAGATATTTTGGGCATGGAAGACGCCTACGGCCTTATGGACTTTAAGGTTGCTGGTACCCAAACTGGTATTATGTCATTTCAACTTGATATCAAGGACAAAGTTGGGTTACCGCACGATCTTTTCATAGAAGCACTTGAGCGTGCCCACAAAGCACGTCTGCATATTATTGCTGAAATGAAAAAGGCTCTTGAGGCACCACGACCACAAATTTCTGAACTTGCACCTCGTGTTTCTATGATCAAAGTTCCAACTGACAAAATTGGTATGATCATTGGACCATCAGGCAAAAATATTCGCGAAATCGTGGCACAAACTGGCGCTCAAATTGACATTGAGGACGACGGTACGGTCAAAATTTATGCGAAAAGCAAAGAATCTGCTCTCGCAGCCGAATCCTGGATTAGAACTATTTCAGGGGACATCGAAATCGGATCAGTATTTAATGGTATCATTAGACGCATTGCAGAATTTGGCTTAATCGTTGAACTTGTTGCCGGTAAAGAAGGCATGGTACATATTTCAACCATCGCACGCACCAAGCAACGTGACCTTCCGAGCCTTTATAAAATTGGCGATAAGTTGACGGTAAAAGTCATGGCAGTTGACCACGAAACCGGTCGTATTCGTCTCATTGCTCCCGATTTGGAAAAACCATAATATGACGCCATTTCGTCGTGCGGACAACCGCGCGCCCGATCAAATTCGTCCTATTTCTTTTCATTATGATGTATATGGATACGCCGACGCGTCTGTGTTGTACACCCAAGGCAATACTAAAGTACTCGTTGGCGTAACCCTTCAAACAACCGTTCCGCCCTTTCTCAAGGGCCAAAAAACCGGTTGGCTTTCTGCCGAATACGCTATGCTGCCAACCGCAACGCAACAACGAACCCAACGTGAATCATCACAGAGCCAGCGCAACGCGCGCAGCGTTGAAATTTCGCGCCTTATTGGCCGTTGCTTGCGAACTACGATAGACCTTGCAGCGTTGGGCGAGCGAAGCATTTTCATCGATTGTGATGTTTTGCAAGCTGACGGAGGAACGCGAACCGCATGCATAACAGCTGCAAGCTTAGCGCTTGAGCAAGCCGCACAACGCTGGCATGCTGCCGGAGTAACTTCGGTCAATATTTTTAAAGAACGCATTGCAGCAATCTCAGTTGGAGTTGTACAAACAACACCTTTGGCCGATCTGGCTTATCAGGAAGATAGTAATGCTGCGGCAGATTTTAATTTCGTTTTCACCTCACAAGAAGGCATCATTGAAATCCAAGGAACAAGTGAAAAGGCGCCAGTAAGTAGTGATTGCTTTGATCAACTTAAAGCGTATGCTCTTGCCGGCACACGCGAAATTTTCAAGCAACTTTCACAAAGAAATTCTCCTGATGTTTCTTCTTCTCCCTTTCGACCTCAACGTAACACCGAAAAATCAAATCCCTTTAGTCTAGGCAATCGTCTCGCTAAAACACTTTAAACTAGACAATAGCAACTCTCCTTGCGTACATCTAGATATGTATATGCATAGGAGGGGGTATGAAGTTTTTCATACGCTATTCCCTGATATTTATTACGCTTATACTTATATGCGGCTGCGGCAAAGAAACGCACCATACGCTCCCCGCACATCATCCTCTTGCGCTTCATACAAAAAGGTCTTTATACGACAATATGATTGATTTCTGGTTCTATCGTATTCGTACCGTACAACAAGGTAAATGCTATCGCTCAGGGCAACTTTCCACACAACGTTTACGCGCATGTATTGAGCGTTATGGTATCAAAAGTATTATCAATCTTCGTGGCTATCATCCTGAATTATCCTGGTGGCAACATGAGAAAAAAATAGCCGATGATTATGGGGTACCGCTTTATAACGTTTCAATGAACTCCAAGTCGTTGCATTCCAAAGAACTCATCACAACGCTTCTTACCATTTTCCAGACAGCGCCACATCCTCTCTTAGTGCATTGTGCCAGCGGGGTTGACCGAGCTGGCGAAGCCGCAGCAATTTGGCTTTTGGCACATGAAAATGCATCTAAAAAAGCAGCATTAAAACAACTTTCCTATCGATATTTTCACATACCACCATTGTGGGGCGGCGGCGCCATGGATTTTTTTATTGGTCTTTGGCAGGGAAAAGAATGGGCACAAACCATATATGATCCTGCGCGCCATCAAACCGAGCTTGCTCATATACACCGCTAAGAGCTATCAAAAGTGCTTTTTCACCGCTATAATTTGAAGCATGGAAAAAAAAATATTCTCGCTATGTCTCCTGTTATCCGTTTTCGGCGCATGCTCCAAACAATCTACCATTTCTGATGTAGCAATTAGAAATGCACATATCCCTGTATTTTTGGAAATGCCGCGTAATCCATTGGTATTTGATAATATATCGCCCCTTCTTTCAGAGGCGCTCCATCATCATTTCTTGAGAATTGGTTATTGTTTAGTTAATAGCTCACGTGATGGCTATACGCTACGTGTACGCGCCAAAGCGCTTGAACCCACAACAAAACTTGTTTCTCCCGATGTTGTTCTTATGCACACCAAAATTCGCTGCGAATTTGAATGTATACTGCTTGATTATGCACAACAGGTTGTAGCACAAAAAACATTCTCATTCTTCACCTTGATCTCCAAGTCAAAAAATCCTATTCTCAACAGCGACTTTATTGATTTTGAATACCGTCGCCTATTCCAACGAGCGGCCCCTCAGATTGAGCACTTTTTTAGGCAATATTTAATTGACGCATTTACCAAAGATGATAAACGCCCATGAACTTTCAGGAATTTCTTACCAACGCGTCTACGCCAAATTTTTGGCAACAGTACCGTTCATATTGTTTTGTTGGCACCTCATATCCGCTCCTTTGGTTCTCAAAGCTCTTTAACTCGCTCAAAGAAAACAATATTTTACCATCTCCTTATCAACGACTTTTTCTTGAAACAACCGAACGAAAAATAATTGATGCTACACTCACGCAATCTATCTTAGGAAACTATTCATTCTACTGGTGCGGCGCACTTCCAAGCGAACGCGAAACAAAACAAGGTACCGATCTTGCCTCAATGCTTGTTTCCTATACCGGTCCACATACCGTTGCTTTTTTTATCACCAAACCACCCAAAAACAGCTCCGTTCACACGCTGATCATCACTATTCCTCAGGAACTTACTCCAGAACAAATTATGCATTTCGGGCAAAAATATCTTTTGCCCGAGGACCGAGCCAAGAAAAATTTTCTCAAAAATCTGATGCAAAAAAATGTACATCTTGATGTCGAAACCTGCTCGCTTCTGCTCAGTCATATTGAATTTATTCCAAACTCAGAACTTGCAATTGCCGCTGATTTTTTGGAATCACTTACGGGCGCAACGCCATCATTATCACATCTTACTGAACAATTTTTTGCCAAAAACGCAGCCCAATTTTTCCACCTTTGGAGCAAAGTACATCATGCATATCCTGATATTTTTTGGATCTTTTTTTGGGCAGAACAAATCTGGCGTGCACATCATGTCATAAATGCTCTGGCTGAAAAAAACTTCGTGCAAGCAAAAAAAATCGGATATCGATTACCATATGCCTTTATGAATCGCGATTGGAAGAAATCATCAACAAAAGAGTTGGCAAAGGCCTACGAGTTTTTGTATCTCCTTGATTATGCACTTAAAACAGGATCAACATTTTGTGGACTCGACCTCTTTTACATTAAATATTTTACCGGTGCGTTTGCATAAAGGCTCTAAAATGACTCTATATGAACTGCTGAGACAGCAAATTAAACGGATGATCGCGGGAACCGGACGGTTGAGCAAAGGGAATATTCATCCGCTTATTATGCAAGAAATCGAGAAATACATCATTCAAATCACGCTTCAAGAAACCAATAATAATTATGTTGCTACCGCACGTGTTCTTGGCATTGCGCGCAGCACACTTTATCGAAAAATACGTGAACTTGGTATAGAAAACGCAGACAAAATCTTGCAAAACTAATATTCTACAGAGACTTTTTCACTTCGTTTGCAAATATAAGGTAAAAATATGCGTACTATTCTGTTTCTAATTTTTGCGTTTTTTGGATCAGTTGCCTCTCTTGAAGCTATGCAGTCCCCAAAATTCTCTCAAGATCTCAAATTCACGCAACAATTAGCCGAAGCAATTAGCTCAGATAACATCATAATTCTTCGCTCACTATTGATAGACGCCTTAGACAAAAAAGATAGTGACAGAACAGAAACAATCCTCTTTTTCATTAAGTATGAAGACGCCTATTCACTCATTATTTCGTGGGTACCAGATACTGATGAACCAATGACAGATAAAATTCAAGCATGTTTAGATTTTCTGCAAACCTTTTCTCCTTCAATAGATGATGATAATGAAGATCTTGGCGAGCTCTCCTCACCCGTTTTCTATGAACCAAAAGAATCAAATATCTTTGCACCATTTACGCAATCAGAACAACAAGATGGCCTTTAATTTAAAATCGGAAACGTATTCCTGTAATATTCCATACATCCCCTTCCGTATGCACTTTTTGATATTTTGATTCAAACACTTGCACATGTCTTAGTTATTGAATTATGTATGGACACAAGGTGTTTTTTCTCATTTAACCATAACGCAGGGAGTTTGTTATGAACAAAATGTTCATATTCCTTCTTCTTCTCACAGCAGTTGCCGTTTTTGTTTACATGCGCTATCCAGACATTATCACTATAATGAAAGATCGCGTCATGACTATGACTGAAAAAACGGAAAAACTCCCCGCCCCAACCGAAGACAATTTGATTACAAGTCTTAATAAAGCACTCGCTGATGAATGGCTTGCTTACTATCAATACTGGATTGGCGCACAAATCATTAAGGGTGTTATTGCTGATAAAGTAAAAGCAGAATTACTTGAACACGCTGGCGAAGAATTGAAGCATGCCGTCATGCTTGCTGAACGCATTATACAACTTGGCGGAATGCCACTTCTCGAGCCAAAAGAATGGTACAATTTTAAAGTATGCGGTTATATCAAACCATCAAGTACTGACACCAAATCACTCTTGCGCGAAAATCTTACGGGTGAAATATGCGCAGTAAGTGAATACAAAAAACTCATGGCAAAAACCGAAAAAACCGACCCTACAACGTATAACATGCTTGCATCTATTCTTGTTGACGAAGAAAAACACGTAAAAGATTTAAACGAATTACTTGTCGAAGCGAATAAAGCCTAAAAAAAATCACTCCGGATCAGATCGGGTGTCTACGGGCACCTGATTTGATCCAATAAGAAGAGCCTTTTTTGCTTCAAGCGCACGAACTAACGGACCTGGCCATTCATACCCATCCGCCAACACCAAAAGATAATCAATCGTTTCAAGATCAAAATCATAGTTACATTCTTTTAAAATACGCTCAACAATATCAGGACGATTTTCTTGTGCAGCAGCCTTGAGCAACGATACAACAACATCAGAATTCAATTGCGAAAAAAACGCATGCGCACGCCAATGATAAGGATGTTCAGTCAATTCAACGATAAGAGCATCAGGACCGGCCACACATAAGGGGCTACAAAAAACTTTAATCGAATCCATAACAAACGGACGCATCGCTGCATGCACTGAAGTAATAAAAGAAATACCAAACGCCACCGCAGCAACAGTACGCAATAAACACTTCATAAAATCTCCCTGGTAATCATACGATAAACGATCTGTAACGACTTTTTATTTTCCTGCCACGAGAGTAATCGCTGAGCTTCATCAAAGCCAACCCAACAATATTCAACATGCTCTTCTGTTAGCACAACATCTTCATGCGCTGCATTGATCTGTGCAACAAAAACATACTCAGTAATCGTTTTAGCATCGTAGGCAAATTTGTGCCGATTATATGCAGGAATTGTATAGGTGTATGAATAACTACTTTGTACAAGGCTCAGCGGCCGCAGGCCAGTTTCCTCAAATAACTCACGTCCTGCAGCATCAATAAGTGCTTCGCCTTCAAACGGAGCTCCGGTCACACCCTGCCAACACGGATTAGTATTGGTTGCCCGTTTAAGCATAAGCCATTGTATTATCCCGTTGTTGCCACGACGATAACAATACACCGCAACCTGGATAGGAATACGATAGGAATCTGGTTGGCTCTTTATCATATACTCACCGACAATACCAAAAGGCATCATAGACAATTTTTGCCAAATATCTTTTCATCTCATTACCCCTTTTATAAACAAAAACGGCTAATGCAAAATGCATTAGCCGTTTGTAATTTCAGTCACCATAGTGACGAATCATTTCATCAAAGCTTCTTTGAAAAAATCAATTTCTTCAAGAACTTTGCCCGCACCAAGAACCACACAAAGCAATGGATCTGGGGCAAGCTTGACCGGAAGTCCAGTCTCTTTTGAGAGAAGAATATCCAAATTCTTAAGAAGCGATCCACCACCAGCCATCATAATGCCTCGGTCGACCAAATCTGAAGAAAGTTCAGGAGGTGCATTCTCAAGAGCAGAACGAACTGCATCAACAATAATAGAAATTGGTTCAGTAAGCGATTCAAAAACTTCAGCATCCGTCAGACGCACCGTCTTTGGTACGCCCGTTACCAGGTCACGGCCTTTAACTTCAATACTGTTACGATTTTCATCGGTAAGCATTGCGGTACCAATACTAATTTTTACGTCTTCAGCACTCCTCTCACCGATCAATAAATTATATTTTCGCTTAATATACTGCACAATGGCGCGATCCATTTCATCGCCACCAACGCGTACCGATTTGCAATAAACAACATCTTTAAGCGAAATAATAGCAACTTCGGTCGTACCACCACCGATATCAACAATCATGTTGCCGGTAGGCTCTTCAACCGGAAGCCCGGCACCAATAGCAGCAGCCATTGGTTCCATAATAGTATAAATTTCGCGTGCACCCGCTTGCTTGGCTGAATCTTCAACAGCACGCTTTTCAACTTGCGTAATGCCCGAAGGAACACCAATAATCATGCGCGGACGCACAAAAGTATGGCGATTATTGTGTACCTCACGAATGAAGTGACGCAACATACTTTCAGTTAACTCAAAATTAGCAATAACACCATCGCGCATTGGACGACACGCAATAATACTTTCTGGCGTCTTGCCCAACATGCATTTGGCTTTATTGCCCGCAGCAAGCACCTCACTACTTGAGCTTTTTACGGCAACAACCGAAGGCTCATCAAGGACAACCCCTCGATTTTTGACGTAAATTACTGTGTTTGCTGTTCCCAAATCGATAGCCATATCGTTTGAGAAAACGCTAAACAATTTTTTCGCTGGCCAAAATTTCATCACAACACCCTTCAGGTGTTAAAAATGGAGTTCTACACCAACCGCAACTTGATGTGTCAATGACACACCATTACCACCAACAGGAATATCATATGTCACAAAAACAATTGGTCGTGAAAAGTATTTTTTCATCGCCGCTTCAGCATCGTAAGAAACCTGCAACGTAACATAGTGATTGGACCACTTGGATAAACTTTCTTTAAGCGCTACCAAACTGCTATCACCCAAGTAGCTCGGGGCTGACACTTTTTCAGCCTCACTACGCATATCTTTCCAATGATCAATTTTGTGATGCAGGTAAGTATATCGAACATGAAAATCAAGTCCATCAGTAAGATTAGCTAAAATAAAATAAGGTGAAAATTTAAAGGTAACTCCAGGCTCACAACGCACATCACCTCTAATAGCACTAAAAATGGCTGGTTCACCTGCCACTGAAGGAATACGAAGCGTACGTGTGTGCGAAAAAAGTCCTACGCATCCCAACATCAAACCGAATGTCCAATCTTGACGCAATTCAAATGCCGTAACGATATCTCCATATAACCCCCAATGGCCATCGCTACCCATTGATAATGAAGGCGGAACATCTGGATTTGAGGTAAAACCTGTTGGGAAAATACTCCCAAATTGCATATTGAGATCGATCGTCTTCATAAGCAAAATATGGTCAAAAATTCGATTCCAACGCACGTGCACATCAAGATCTCCCAAGCCACCTTGATTGAGCTCATTCCCCTTAAAACCAATCATCATATGAGTTGTGCGACGAATGCTGTCGGCTAAAAGCATCTGCTGAAATGCCTCATCCTCGGAAATTGGGTGTTGAAAATAATAATCTGAATTCTGAGGATCAAAATTAAAGACACTCGTCGTTTGCAAAGCCATTACGGGAACCGAAGCACCAAGCTGAAATCCATACCACTTAAGATCTTGTTCATAATTAAGAAGTACGCCCTGACCACGATTTTTTCCACGCACGCCAAATTTCATTGATTTACCATCAAGCTCATGATTTCCGGTAACAATATAAATTGGATCTGCCGCTGGCTGCACTTCTTTTAAGCTTGCAATAACATCTTTAAGATCGTACCTACCCCATAACTCAGGAATACCACCCGAACCGCCACCACGACGATCAGCGGTCGAGGCATTGAGATAAATAAAAGATGGAGTAATATGCGAACGTTTTTTGATAGTATATTCTTCTGGACGCTCCAAAAAAGGGAAATATCTACTCACATTGTGTGTTGCATATGCCGAAGATGCACAACAAAGGATACTTATAAAAAATAATCGATTAAAACTATTTGCTCGAGTCTTCATGCGATGCTTCTTCCTAACAAAATATAATGCGGAAAATGCTCTCAGAAAGGCAGACTTGATGATACGTTAATTTTCTGTTTAGTCAAGCAAACTACAGGCCAGAAGGGTTGTTCCATATGAATAAAAAATATTTTTATATCGCTAACTGGAAAATGCAGTGGACACTTGATGAAACATTGAATTTTGCCACCCAAAATTACGATGCTTTAGTGGATTGTGCACACAATGATTCAGCAACAATTATTCTTTGTCCTTCCTATCCAGCCTTATATCCGATCAGCAGAATATTTAACACAACAAATGTCTCAATTGGCGCACAAAATTGCTCAAACCACCTTCAAGGAGCGTTTACCGGACAAGTTTCTGCTGCTCATTTAAAATCTGTTGGGTGTTCTTATTGCATTATTGGACACAGCGAATGCCGTAACTATCTTAAGGAATCAAATGAAACTATCGCACAAAAATGTGATGCTCTTACACAAACAGGAATTATCCCAATTTTATGTATTGGAGAAACGGAGGAGCAGCAAAAAAAAGGTACTACTCTTACGGTCCTTGAAGAACAACTAAACCCTATTCTTGATCTACTTAATGGACAAAAAGCACGCACTGAAAATACACCTATTCTTCTTGCTTACGAACCGGTATGGGCCATAGGAAGCGATCGTATACCAACCCTTCAACATCTTGAAACGGTATATGCCTGGATAGCATGCACAACGCAACACAAAGCCCCCTTCATTTCGTGGCATTTTCTGTATGGTGGAAGCGTTTCAGCAAAGACACTCAAAAGCTTTACCCCTCTCACCTACGTGGAAGGCTTTCTGGTAGGAGGTGCAAGTAGGGACTTTCAAGAATTCGAAAAGATTGTAAAATATGAAAAATGATGAGCATGATTGTCGCGGCTACCGTTTAAGGCTATCATGACAAGCAAGAGCTCAAGAAACCATTCAAAATTTACGTGAGGCATCATGTACGCTTTTTTAATGACACTGTTTATTATTTTATGTTTCTTTTTGTCACTTTTCATTCTTATCCAACAGGGCAAGGGAGACCTTGGGCTTGGAAGTATGAGCGGAAGCCAAATGCTTTTTGGCGGTTCTGGAGGCCAAGACTTCTTTGAAAAAGCAACGTGGATTATGGGCGTAATTTTTATGCTCGGTGCGCTTGGACTTGCAATATTAAAGTCAAAAGAAGTACACAGCTCAATTCTTGATGGATCCAAAGCACCAATCAGCGCTCCCGCACAGGCACCAGTAAAACAAGCACCTATACAGCCACTCGAAACAGCTATACCAGGACAAGATGAAGACTCAACTCCTATGTCTGCAACTCCACAAGAAGCTACACCTGAGAATCCTATAAACAAAAAAGAGGTCGCACGTTAATCCCATATAAGGAGAACCGTGTTTGTAAATTTTCTGGATTCAATCGGCTCTATCGTTCTTGAAAACTGTCTCTATCTTGGACGCATTGGACTTTTTACTTATGAAGCAATAGTTACGTTCTTTACCACTAAGCTCAAGGTCAAAAAAGTCTTTTATCAAATGCAATACATCGGTGTTAGCTCACTTCTTATCATTTTTTTGGTTGGCACCGCCGTTGGCGCTGTTCTTGCCGTTCATAGCTACACAGGTTTGCATCGTTTTGGGGCAAGCGACTTTATTGGCCCCATTGTTTTTTTGGCTATGACGCGTGAATTTGGCCCCATATTCGCTGCAATTATGGTTATCGGCCGAGCAGGATCGGCAATGACTGCTGAACTTGGCAGTATGCGCATTAGCGAACAAATTGATGCACTAGAGACACTCTGCATTGATCCAATGCAGTACCTAGTAGTACCACGCATTATTGCAAGCACACTTATTCTTCCTTTCTTATCAATTTTTTGTTCATATTTTGGCATTATGGCAGGCTACTTTACCTCCGTTTATTTGCTCGACATCAATGCTGAAACGTACATGCAATCGCTTCGATCCTACGTTGAAATGTCGGATATTATTAATGGATTGTATAAAGCAATTATTTTTGGTTTTATACTTTCAGTCATTGCAACATACAAAGGTTATGTCACCAGGGGCGGAGCAAAAGGCTTGGGCCTTTCAACAACGCAAAGTGTCGTATACGCAAACGTTACGGTTATTATTACTGACTACATTTTAACCTCATTAATGTTTACCAAATGATTAAATTAATAGATCTTCACAAGTCGTTTGGCGACAAAGCAATTACCAAGGGCCTCGACCTGACTGTTGAGGATGGTGAGTTTTTGGCAATCATCGGACGATCCGGCGAAGGCAAGTCAGTACTCCTCAAGCAGATGATTGGGCTCATTCAACCTGATTCGGGCTCAGTAATTATCGATGATCAGGACGTTACTCAACTTAAAGGCAAAGAACGTCAAACCATATTTCACAAATGTGGCTACGTTTTTCAATTTGCCGCATTGCTCGATTCGCTCAATGTACTTGAAAACGTTGGTATTACACTCCTTGAGGACAGCGCAGAAATTGCAACAGTAAGACCGCTCGTCATCGAAAAGCTTAAAAGCGTTGGACTGGCTGAAGATGTTCTTGATAAATTTCCTGATGAACTTTCAGGCGGTATGAAAAAGAGGGTTGGATTGGCAAGAACTTTGATGCTCAGTCCCAAGATTCTTATTTACGATGAGCCAACAACAGGTCTTGACCCCATCACGGTACGCCTTATTCATGAACTCATCAAAAAAACTCACGACGAACAAAAACTTACCTCTATCGTTATTTCGCATGATGTAGAAATTTTTAAATACGCAAGTCATGTTGCCATGTTGCATGAAGGTAAAATTGTTTACAAGGGACCGGCAAACACAATATGGGATTGCGACAACCCTTATATTCGCCAATTCATCAGAGGGCTTCCTGAAGGCCCAATCAAACAAATCGGTTTTGTCTAAAATTTTATATATTGCGAGTGCCATGAATACAACTGAACAACCGCTTCTTCTTATTATTGACGATGAAGTTGCCATTCTTGAAACGCTCAAAGAAGCACTTGAAGACGAAGCGTATAGAGTTGAAACGTTAGCAGACGCCAGTAAGGCGCTTGATAAAATCGGTGAACTACTTCCCGACATTGTCCTTATTGATATCTTTATGCCACCTCATAATGGCATTGCCATTCTTGAACGCATTAAACGTGAATACCCAGCACAAAAAGTAATTATGATTTCAGGCTATGGAACTATACCAATTGCCATTGAAGCAATTCAGAAGGGCGCTTTTGATTTTATCGAAAAGCCACTTAACCTTGATGAGATTTTAAACAAAATTTCTTTTCTTAAAAAAGCTCAATCTCGCCCTCTAATTCAGCAACAACAAAATCAATCCTCATTTTCCAGCAACATAATTGGCGCCAGCGCTCTTTTTTGCGAACTTATGCATCATGCCAATCTTGTTGCACAACTTAAAGTTCCCTTGCTTATTTATGGCAATCCAGGATCCGGTAAAACTTTGTTTGCACGCTACATTCATCATAAAAACGATTTTGATGCTCGTTCATTTATGACACTTTCATGCGCAACACTCCGCCAATTACCACCGCATCTTGCTGATCATCATGGATCGATCTTTTTTAAAAATATTCATGAACTTGATAGCAAACTTCAAAACGATGTTGTTGAATATCTTGCAACGGAACGACCTTATCAAAAGTTTATAGCCTCAAGCTCGCTCAATCTTTTTGCACGCGTCAAAAATGGAACCTTCAATCGCTCTCTCTTTTGCTTACTCCATGCATCCTCATTAGAAATTCCCCCTCTCATCAAGCGTCGCTATGATATTCCGCTTCTTGTCGAACATTTTTTGAGCAGAGCCAATCAAAAATATGGAACATCCGTAACACTCACCTCCTGCGCGCTACGATTCTTACGCAACTTCGAATGGAAAGGCGATGTTGCCCAACTACAAACATGTATTGATGTTGTCGTAGGAGCATTGGGAACAACACATAAAACTATTCAAGCTTCAGATTTCTGTACACTTATGCCATCACAACCAACCGATCAATTAGAACAACAGGCATATACACGGTTTAGTTCTCTTGATGATGCAACGCATTCTTTTCAACAACGATACTTGCATCACATGCTTAAATTGCATCGTTACGATACCGCACAACTTGCTGATTTTCTCCAGATGCCATTAGCAACACTTCATGCTAAAATGGCAGAACTCAATATCAGCCATTAAAAATAATTTTAATAAAGAGGGCTTCCCCCATGGAAATGGAAACTCCAACATCCTCTTATCTTAATGAACACATCAAAGATAAAAGTCTTAAATGGTTTGCGCTCAAAGATGAAATAAAAAAAGCCATTGTTGGCCAAGATTACGCGGTTGAACGGGTTCTTATTGGATTGCTTTGCAATGGTCACATTTTACTTGAAGGGGTTCCTGGCCTTGCAAAAACTACATTAGTAAAAACAATTGCCAAAGCAATTGGACTTTCTTTTCAACGTATCCAATTCACCCCCGACCTTCTTCCTGCAGATTTGGTTGGAACATTGGTATACAATCCAAAGAATCAAGATTTTCAAGTAAAAAAAGGGCCAATTTTTGCCAATATGATTCTTGCAGACGAAATCAACCGAGCACCGGCAAAAGTACAATCGGCACTTCTTGAGGCAATGCAGGAGCACCAGGTTACCATCGGCGATACAACCTATAAGCTTGATGAACCATTTTTTGTACTCGCAACCCAAAACCCCATTGATCAAGAGGGAACTTATCGCCTTCCCGAAGCACAAGTTGACCGATTTATGTTCAAGCTCATCGTCACCTACCCCAAGATGCAAGAAGAACTTGAGATCATTTCTAAAGTTTTTTCACCTAAAGATGTTTATACGGTGCTTGATAAAGAAGTAATAACAACAAGTCAAAAACTTGTGTCAGAAGTTTATATTGATAATAAAGTCACTGATTATATTTTGCATATTGTTTTTGCTACACGTAACCCTAAAGATTATAAGCTGGGTGATATTGCTCCTTTCATCGAATATGGAGCATCTCCGCGAGCAACGCTTGCACTTACTGCAGCATCCAAAGCTCACGCATTTTTAAGAAAGCGACATTTTGTTATGCCGGATGATGTTAAAGCTGTTGCATATGACATTCTTCGTCACCGTATTCTTCTTACCTATGAAGCGGAGGCTGAAAATGTTTCAACGGATCTTATTATTCAAAAAATTTTACACACAATCCCAGCGCCATAATAGAATCTTTTTAAGTTTTATAATCTCCTGTCTTGACAGTTCGGCTACGGAGAAAGTATCTTCGTAGTCTATGAAGGGATTTTAAGCCATGAAACAGGACCTGTGGTTAGCCAACAGCGCACTCCTGGCAATTTTTATAGCCTCGTTACTTGGTTATCAACTTGTACGCCAAGATGCTCCATTATTATCTACACATCAAATCCCTCAACCAACCGAACCCGAAAAAAAAAAAGAGACCGCTGAGGCACAAGCCCTGTGGAATGAAATCTATCAAGACGATATTTTTGGCACCTTTTTCCAAGATGAATCAAAGCCATCAAAGCAAAGTCTTATTTCTCCAATCCCTGAACCCCCAATACCATTAACACCACCAATTCCTGAAAGTCCAAAAGTCGAATTTATAGCACCACTCTCCATTACCATACATGGCATTATTGCTGGTGGTGATGAATCAAAAAATGTTGCCATGATCGCAGATGAAACCAATGCAGAAAGCATTTATCGCGTCGGTGAAAAAATTAAAGACGCTCAGATTATTAAGATCGCCAATAACCGTGTGATCCTCCTACGTTCCAACGGGCAACAAGAAACATTTTATTTACGCAAAGACGATGTACCCGACGAACAACATTTTGCCGATCGCTGGAAATACACGGTCAAAAAAATCGACGACCAAACATTTGAAATTGATCCACACCGATTTGCAAAAGAAATTCAAACGCTCGGCCACCTGATTGAAGAAATTAGTTTAATAGGCGCTACCTATCGCGAAGGCAAACCAATTGGTCTACGCTTAGGGAAACCTGAAAAAGAACTCATCGCAACATCGCTCGGCTTGGCTGAAAATGATATCATTACTGCAATTAATGGAATATCCACCGTCGAACAAGAAAATAGATTAAAAATTTATGAAGATATAACACAGCTTCCTCTTGGCAGCTCCATAAAGCTTGATCTTAAACGTGCTGATAAAGATATTTCTTTATCGTACAGACTTGCTAAACTTGAGCCCCCTCGACGTACCGTATTTCCAGGGCTTGCAGCGCCTGCAAAGCCCACAGAACAGTTGCCAATGAATCGTGTGCAACAACGTGAACAGACGTTACGAGATTTTAATCGGCTCCATCCCGACAACGAAAAGCATCAACAATCGATGATGGCTATACGACAACGAATACTTGAAAATTTACAACGACGCTTCCAAAATCGCCAATAAAGGGTTGACCAGGGAAGAAAGGCTATGAGAAAGTTTTTCAACTTACGTTACATTATCGCGCTTCCTTTCGTATTATGCATGTGCACTCCTACGATAGGGTTTTCAACAGAAGAACAAACTCCCATCATGGCAGTGCCACTACCTGCAGCAGTAGTCGCACCTATAGCAACTGCTCAACAACCTATTGATCAAATTCTTCAAACAACCAGTATTGCGCCTCAACTTCCAGCACCAATGGTGCCAGGACAACCAACAACCGAGAAAACTGATAACAGCACAGAGAAAAAAGACATTTATTTGAATTTTGAAAATGGAGATCTTTTAAGTTTTGCTAATTGGCTCGCTGAACTTAAAAAAATCAATATCATTCCCGATAAGAGTATAGAAGGCTCAAAAATCTCACTTACTATTCGCGAACCACTTTCTGTAGATGGTGCATGGAATATTTCGCAAACGGTTCTTGATATGGCCGGCTTTGCAATCGTCCAGAAGGGCGACATCCATGTCATCCTTCCTAAAGATAAAAAACTCAATCAGCCGTTACCTGCCTTCATTAATACCCCTTATTCACAGCTACCGGATAGCGATGAAACCATCCGCTATGTAATGTTTTTAACCAATATCCAAGTAACTTCAGTACGACCAATTGTTGAAAGCATGCTCAGTGCTCAAAGTGCCATTCACGATCAAGCTGATATGAATGCTTTCATCCTGGCCGACAAATCATACAACATTAAAGCTGCAGCAAAACTTTTGACCGAGCTTGATCAAATGGGCTTACCTGAAACGGTCACCGTTCTCCGTCTTAAACGCGTCAACGCAACTGATGCAAAAACGCTTCTTGATTCTTTAATCAAAGACTCAACTGACAACAACCCATTGGCACGACTACTTGGTAAAGCAGCAGAAGGCGGTAAAAAATATTTTTCTTCAACAACCAAAGTCATTGCCGAAGAAAGAACCAATTCGCTGATTCTTATGGGCAATAATAAATCGATCGAAAAGATCATCGATTTCATGACTAAACACATCGATACCGACCTTGAATCAGCAGCATCGCCTCTTCACGTATATGAGCTTCAACATATTGACGCTAAACAAGCTGCCGAAATTCTTACTGAAGTCACCAAAACTCCCGATAGCACATCAGGGCAAGCAGCAGGCAAATATGGTTCTATTCGCGGTGGCGTAAAATATTTTAGAAATATGACGTTTCAAGTTGATACCGATGGCAATCGATTACTTATTTCCTGTGTTGATAAACAGGATTGGAAATTATTAAAAAAGACACTTGATGATCTTGATAAACCACAGCCGCAAGTAGCGCTTGAAATTTTCATTGTTAGCATTGGTGCCGATCATCTCAAAGAACTTGGCGGCATGATACGCAACAAGCATCATGGAGTCCTTGGCAAGAACATTGATGCACATGGCTCGTTGCCAACCACAACACCTTTCCTTGAATATCAACCAGCATTCGATACAGGCGGAACCCCTATCAGTATTCTTGGTAACATGCTTGACCAAATTACCAATCAAGTTGGACAAACGGTGTTAACCTTTGGCCCACAAAAAAACGTCTGGGCTTTTCTTGAATCTATTAACCAAGAAGCAAATACTTCAATTTTATCGCAACCTTTTATTATCGCTGCCAATAAAACAACCGCCACATTGGCATTAGGTGAAACGCGCCAAGTTGTACAAGATTCTGCCAACTCGGGCACCATTCAGGGTTTTACCTCTTTGGGCGCAATTACCAATATTTCACTGGTTCCACAGATTAACCTCGATGGTATTGTTCGACTTGATGTTACCGTTGATATAAATGAATTTGATCCATCTTCTGCCAATAACGCCAGAAATGAGCGAAAGGTAAAAACCAATGTCAGCGTGGCAGATGGACAAGTTTTAGTTCTTGGCGGCTTTGTACAAACGCGTGTTGATGAATTTAAAGCAAAAACTCCAATACTTGGCGACATTCCGGTTCTTGGATGGTTCTTTAAGCGTCAACAACGCCGAACCACAAAACAATATATTTTCGTTTTCATGTCACCTACTATCATCAAACCTCGCCAAACTCCAGGTATGCAGCTTTATACTAAGATGAAATTACATCAGGCCACTGAAGATATCGAACAAGCTGTAGAAACTAAACACACGCTTGATCCAATGCATAACTGGTTCTTTAACCCTAAACTTCCACCAGATAACCGACCAGAAAATTATTCACATAAGGTTATCGACTTTGCAAATGCACGCTATCAACCAACTACGGTTGATCTTAGGAATGATCCTTATTATCGAGCGCTTTCAACCAAGGAAGAAGAAAACGTAGCAGACATACAAAAATCACCTACACTTTCGGTAGAACAATTTCAACAAGCTGCGCTTCCTGCAACGCCACAACCAGAACAACCGCAAACTTTGGCCATAACAAAAAATGAAGTTTCTGTACCTTTGCAACCTGCTGTTACGGTAAATGAACAAGACCTTTCAGAACGACGTCAAAAGCTTAAAGATCTTCTTTCAACCAATCCTTTATCAATTGCACCTCAAAAAAACCAACCACAACCAACACCAAGACCATCGCCAGATGCAAAACCGTCAACATCACCAACAGCTGAACAGATAACAACAGAAAAGCGCAACGTGTTGAAAGAATTTTTATCGGGCAAAACTGAAACAACGAAGGCGCCTGCATGATAAAGGAAATATTTTTACCTGAAATGCTTGGGACGCACAGAATTCTTGCACAACGTGTTATTGGTATCGCATGTCATGATACGCATGTTACGCTTGCGCTCGTTCACGCCAAACATGGCAAAAATGTTGTTGAACATCTGAAACAAGAACCTCTTGTACCTGGCAGCGAACAAGATCTTGCCGATCGTACTGCGCAAGCCCTTAAACAAATGATGTCCGGTATAAAATCTTATGACCTTATCCGCGCCTGCATTCCTGCTTCAATCGTTGTATTTAAAGAGCTTCAACTACAATTCAGCGATCCTGAAAAAATTCGCATGGTTCTTGATTATGAAATTGAAACAATGCTCCCCTTTTCTATTAACGAAGCAATTGTTGACTTCATTATCACCAAGAAACAATCCGATCAAAAAACAACACAAATTTTGGTTGCCGCAGTAAGAACGCAAGATCTTCAAACGCATCTTTCGATTTATGAAAAGGCCGGTATCGATCCTTCAGCAATCACCATTGATCTTTTTGCGCTGTACAGTTTATATCAACAAATTCCTGAATATCGCACACTTCCCAATGCAAGCGCCTTAGTTGAATTTGATGCACACACTACACGCATCGCATTAGTACAAGAGGGGCAATTACGTCTTACGCGATACATTCCACGAGGCCTTACAACGGTTCTTAAACTGATTGGCGAAGAAACATTAGTATCACCAGAAGAAATTCTTAAAAAATTAACGTCCAGCGGCATACGATCACTTGGCGATGAAACGCTTACGCGTATTGTACAAAAGCACTTTGTTCTTCTCTTAAATGAGATACAATTCACGCTTAATTCGTTTAGTCTTAAACTCGGATTTTATGATGGCGTTAGTAAAGTTCTTTTTACCGGCCAAGGGAACCAGATTCCCGATCTCATGACCTTTTGCAGTGACACCATGCAGATACCGTGTGAATTTTTTAACTGCAGAAAGCTTTTTGCAGGATCAACATTTAAAGACAAAATTAGTGAACAGATAAGTAATTGGGCGCAATTTTCAACAGCGCTCGGCGTTGCGCTTCCATCGCCAGATCAACAAAATTTTGATCTCCGTCGTAAGCAATTTGCTTTCCGCCACAAAAATCTGGCCTCTCAACAAATTGTAACTGCCGGCATATTAGCAATCGCATTATTTACTGCAATTGGTATCAATGGCTATCTAGATATTGCTCGCCTCTCCTCGCGTATAAATGCATTCGAAACCAAAGAAATTGAACGATTACGCAGCGATAATATTTTAACAGCAGCCCAAATCGCTTCAAAGAGCACTTTTGTTGGGGTCATCAAGGAAGCAGAACGCGTGGTACAACAAAAATATGAAACATGGGCCCCCCTCATTCAAAAGCCAATGGAACCGCTTGAGCTTCTTCTTGAAATCACCCGCATTATTGATAAAAAACAGTTTGATGTAACCATCAAAGAAGCAACCTTTACCACTTTAGAAAAACAATGGGGCCGTACTGAAAACGATGCTGATAAATCGGATATCGGAACACCAAAAATTGAAATCGATGCTCTCTTTAAATCCAAAAATGGGGATCATTTTACAGCGTTTGCCCCTTTTGAAAGTCGTTTTAAGGAATCAAATTTACTCAGACTTGTTGAAGCAATTGAGCCAACACCTGCTCCCGATGGTGGTGTTGATTTCACGGCAAAATTGATACTAAAAGAAGTTTAAATTATGGATGCAATAAATAAATTTGCTACCTATCTTCAAGATCTACCACGCAAAAAATTTCAACAATATCTTCTTTTATCAATCGGTGGCATTGCGCTTGCTACGGGACTTTTTATTTATATTATTCACCAAAAGAAAGCTTCTCTTATTCAATACACTATTAATTTAGGCAAGCTTTCAGAAAAATCGGCAACAATAATTGGTCAAAATCGCAAGATGATGCTTGAAGAGCAACATATTCGCGACATTATCGAAAAGAATAAAGGCTTTTCGATGGCAAGTTTTTTTGAACAATTTTGTCGGGAACAAAATATTGCACCCGAAGCAGGCTGGGAACCGCATATAGAGCCGGTTAATGATCGTTTTGACGAAGTTATCCTTCCTGCAACATTCAAAAATCAAACAACCAAAAATCTTATTGCTATTCTTTCAGCACTTGCACAAAAAGATATTGTTACTATTAAGGAATTACGAATTCGAACACAACCTGATAGAAAAATAACTTTTGATCTCACGTTAGCATCAAAAAAACTTAAAATACCGGTGGATTAGCTTATGGCAAAAGTCTCAAGACACCTTTATTTTTTATTCTTCGTAGCTTTTTCTTCGGTACATTTTTGCAGCGCCGATGTGGCTACCGAAAATAAAATCCCAACAACACAATCCATAAATTCTCAACAACAGAATTTACAGGTAGGCTCATTTGCGTCTCCTCAAGAGAACCAAGAAGCTCTGGATGAAGCAAACATCAATTTTGACAATGCATCTCTTTCATCTGTTCTGTATTGCTTAGGCCAACAGAAAAATATTAATATTATCCCCAATAAAGATCTTGAGGGCATCAAGGTAAGCCTGACAACCCATAATCCCTTAACTCTCGATCGCGCATGGAACGTACTGCTCACGCTTCTTGAAATGAATAATTTTACGCTGCTCAAAAAACACGACCCCAAAGACAACCGCGACCTTTATTACGTCGTACCAAGCCAAAATAATGGACAAGAACCGCTTCCGTTGTATTCATCAGAAAGTGGGACGCAACCTGAAAATCTGCCTCACAGCGATCAAGTTATTCGGTACATCTACGTATTTAAAAACATAAAAGCTGAAACGGCGCACTCCATTTTGGCAAAAATGATTGAAGATAAAAACATCACTGAAAACAAAGACCTCAATCTTTGTATCATCAAAGACCAAAGCTTCAACATTAAATCTGCCATGCGCATCGTTAAAGAGCTTGATGAAGGTGGTTTACGCGAGGCTATTGAGGTCATTCCTCTCAAATTTGCAAGTGCCGATAACGTCAAAAAGCTTTTTGATGAAGTATTAGGAACCGAGTCAACAACTGATCAACAGCGAGTCATCAGAATCTCCGCGCTTCAGCCCAAAGAAGCTGCTTATTTTGCGACAGGAACCAAGGTTCTATCGGAGCCAATTACCAATTCCATTATCCTGCTTGGCGCATATAAAAACGTTGATAAAATCAAAAATTTCATTGCTAAATATATCGATGTTCCTATCGATAACGCAGAATCACGTCTTCATGTCAGAGAACTTCGCTACATACGCGCCCAAGACCTTGAACCGGTGTTGCAAAAAATAATCCAACCACCAAGTGGCACTACCGCTGAAAAGGCTCTTGTCATGGAAGGTGGTTATAAGGTTTTTGAGGACGTCTTTATTAAAGGAGAGACAGATACAAGCGGAGAAAGTGATGCTGCAAAACACGGCAACGGAAACCGCCTTGTCGTTGCCTGCAACCGTGAAGATTGGAAACGTATATCATCTTTTATTGATAAGCTTGATAAACCGCAACCCCAGGTCGCCCTTGAAGTTATGATTGTTGAAGTTAATCTCAATCAATCAAAAGCGCTTGGTTTTCAAATGCGTAATCTCAAAGGGCATTCTCTTGGACATAATATTAATGCTGGATTTGCACAACTCATGGGAATGCCGGTATTTAGAAACAACATTGATGGTACAACTAATCCAAATGCCTCGCTTCTGCAAATCAATAAAGATTTTGCAGCCGGTCAATACTTTCCTTCATCCGCAACATTTGGACCAGCAGGGACACAAACAACGCCCGATAACATTTGGGGCGTTTTAATTGCCTCATTGCAAGCAACCAACGCTCAAATTATCTCACAACCTTATGTTATTGCTAACAACCATCAAACCTGCGAAGTGCTCGTTTCAAAAACATTACGTGTCACCGGAGGAATGGATTTTAGTAAAAACGTCTCAACTCCTGTACTCAAAACCGTCGATCTTCCTGCTACCGTTGATATTAAACTTACTCCTCATATTAATTTGATCGGAACAATCACGCTTGATATTGATCTTCAGCTCGATCAATTTAAAGAAGTTGACACACAGGTAGCACAAACTGACAAAACCATCCTTAATAGAACAATCAAAACAAAAGCAGCGATAGGAACAGGCGAGGTCATTGGCCTTGGGGGCTTTGTTACCAGCAATCAGCTTGAAACGGTATATAAAACCCCAATTCTTGGCGACATTCCCCTTATTGGAAATTTATTTAGATTCAAAGAAAAAGATAAAGTCGAACAAAATATCTATGTCTTTATCCGTCCAAGCGTTATCAAGCCACGTTTTGAAGGCGAGCCTGATGAGTATACTCAGCTCAAACTTGATTATGCCAAACTTCAAATTATGAAAAGCGATGCGTACATTAACGATCGCGATCCAATTCAGCGCTGGTTCTTTAAGCCAACCAATCAAAATATCAAAAATCGCATCGACGATGCTGCACGCGGTATTTTACGTCCTATTGATAACTTCACCTATGGCAAACGCCAACCAAAGTGCGTCAGCATTCAAGATGATCCTTATTATCAGGTAGGCGAGGCTATTAAAGAACAACAAGCAAAGCATGCGGAGCTTAAACAAGCACAGGAAGAGGCGATAGAACAGGAACAAAAAGAATCTGAAGCAGCTGTCGCTACAACTGAAAATGTCCCATCGACTAAAAAGCCGCTTGAGCAACCAGCTCCGTCTTCACCACAACAATCACCAACCCCTGCATAAGGCCTCCCGTTCGTCCCGCCGTGCCGCTGCCCTTCTCGATACACGACGCAAGGCACCGCATTCGAAGCAGCCGTGATCATGATAATCAAGCCTCTCATTATGCAATTATTTCCTATTTGAATATACACCACCCGTTTGCGCTTCAGGCGTGATTCTATAGACTTAGAGGATGCTTTAAGTAATTAGTTTTTTCCGAGGGGGGCTCATGAAAAAACACATTCTTATAGGTGCATGTGCACTTTTAATATTCCATCATCAAACGACTTTTTGTATGGATCAACAACCCATACATCAAGAATCCGTTGCTGCCAACCCCTTCAAAACTTGTCTACTTAATAAAGTAACTGGCATTAAAAGTTGGATTACTCATCATAAGAAAGAAATTTTGATGGGGGGGATGGCGTTAGCCGTGGTAGCAGCCGCAGCGTTCTATTATTATCATACTTCTCAGATAACACCTTTACATGCACAACCGATTGACGCTTTCAACACTGTTACCCCCGCACCCCCATCAACCGCTACCACATTCTTTAATACAATTGCTAATGAAACCACCACAACCATGCATCACTATACAAATCCACAATGCGCCAATCCAGAAAAGCTACTTACACCAGAAGAACTACTTGCAGTGGCCGACACATGCGCTCGCATCCCAGATCATTGTTTTGTTGATGCTGCATATAAAGTCAGCACCGACTCCTTCCCTTACTCGCTAAATGGGAAAGAATACGACTATTCACTTAATGGATGTTCGCATCAACACCTACGACGTTTGCATGATGGTTATCAAGCATGTTACAACTCCATAAGTAAATACGCACAAGAATATGGGCTTGCTCACCTGCAAGATAGAATAGAAGCTGCGGTTGAAACGGCAAAAAAATATTGGCGGGATTTAGAGTTCTATAAGGGATTGAAAAATACAAAACTCTTAAATCATAAAATCTAAGAGTTTGGGGGTTATTATGTCACACGTTAAACATCTATTCATGTCATGTCTTTTGGCATTTGCTACCATTGGGTTACATGCGGGTGAGTCTATACCATGGGAAATATCGCATGGAGAAACAAGGGAAATGCTATGGGGACCACAAACAGCTATATCTTCATGGAAAATTCGCTTATTGGCTCAAGCACATCATATGAAAAAATTCGTTTCGGGCAAAGTAATGCACATGAAAAAGTGGGCCAAAGTGCATAAAACACCGCTCATAGCCGCCACAGCAGCTATCGTAGCAATGGCAACTTTCTATGTGATGCGTACTTATTGCGTTCCTGCATTAAAAAGCTTTTTGGGTAACTCACCTGTTCCTCCTTCCATGAATACCTATGAACAAGCGCTCTTTAAGGAAGCGCAGCAATGCGCTTACCCGGTTGCCCGTTACGTAAGCACAGATGTTATGTATAGAAATGTCGGGCACTGCTATGACAAAATTTCTGCTTATGCCAACGAGCATAGGCTTCTAGATCTTAAAAACTTTGTCGAGGCTGCAATTGCTAAAGCGCAAGCTCATTGGACCAATTAGTGCTCTTAATGAGTCACTAGTAATATCATAATTTTAGAGAAATATTTTGGGGGTTATTATGTCACACGTTAAACACTTATTCATGTCATGTCTTTTGGCAATCGCTGCCGTTGGATTACAGGCGGCTACACCGGCATCTGTTGCAAGCACGCAAGAAGAGGCTAAGCCTTTCACTGTCACCGTTAAACAAATTGGAACTCCATCTTGGAAAACATTCAAGAGAGTGCCGGTTGAAATAACCGTCACCAATAATACCGGCAAGACAATTAATTTTGCTATGCCATATTTAAAAAACATATCTCTATGGAACGCCAAAAGAATTGGTTGCTACATTGCACGAATTGCATGGTTGACTGGTGCTGCACTTATAAGCATCAACACATATCTAATTTTAGAAATCTTTACAAAGAAATTGCTCGATGCGACAGGACTAATCGCTGAAACTTCTTGTGCAACTCTACCAGATGGGCGATTAAACTACACTAGTAGTAGCAAAAGTCTCATCCCTTTTGAATATGATCCTTTTGGTCCCCTTGACACACCATTGATCGCATTTTTGTTAGTGATGCATAGCAAGAATCATACCTTCCCTACTAAATCTCTCCAACCTCATGGAAGAATAACCATGCAAGGCTCTATCAGCACCAGCAACATGCAAAAAATTCGTGATGGGCTAACACCAACGGCTGTTATTGAAAGTTAATTTTTAGGGATCTTATACAAATAATATTTGGGGGATTTTTATGTCACATATTAAACACGTATTCATGTCATGCCTTTTGGTACTTGCTACCGTTGGATTACAGGCGGCTACAACTCCGGCACCTGTTGCAAAGACAGAGACGCCTGCTCAACAACCGTCTTCACCACTCACCATCACGGTCAAACAGACAGGGCAACCATCCTGGAAAACATTCAAGAGAGTGCCGGTTGAAATAACCATTGCCAACAATACAAAACATGATGTAATTCTCGGAGCTCCTTATCTCGGTAACGTATCACTCTGGAATGCTGATATGCTCCGCTACAAAGTAGCTAAACTTTGCAAAATTCTCGGAATTTCATGCCTGGGGTTATTCTTACTCACCATTCCTGCCGAAGGTATAAAAAGTCTTATGAATATCGCGCTTTCCTATAAGGAGATTGATGCTCCAGCATTCGGCTTTCATTGTTGTTCAACTGAAGACGGAAGACACATTTGTAGTTCACATAGTTCACCAGTTATAAACTTTATGCAAGATGCATTTGCGCCCGGTGTCCTTAATATTCTTCTTTCAGCAGGAATCATACTTGTTGGCACAACAAGACATCATATAAAACCACAAGAAACGATAACTATTAAAGGCTTCTTGAATAAGGCTGATATACAAAAATTACCACTCAGCAGCGTATGGCGAGCCTAAAGTAAGTAAGCAAACAACAATAATTCAGCCAAGTAGATTCTAAAATCAATCTACTTGGCTGAACTTTTTCCGTAGTTGTTTGAATTTACTCAATGGACTGAGTAATTTTACTCAATGCATTGAGTAAAATTTAAAAACACTAATAGAAACGCTTTAAGCCACACCGCGTTATACTTGTTGGCAATCAAGAAATTTCGCTTGAAGATTTCCTAACCACCCCGCTCATTGATTTTGTAAAATAAAAAAACGCCAGACTTTCAACCTGTGTTGATTAATTGCGCATAGACCCCTGCGAAGCTTTAGCGGGTAGTCTTATACAATTTTGCTTGATACGCTTGTTCAAAAAGACAGTTTGCGTTTTCTTTTTGGGTGATAAGGTTTGAATGAAGGACGAAGTCCTCCTCGTATAATTTTTGAACAAATGTAGTAATTCACACCGCCATGTAAATAACTACCTTGTTGCATAAAACCTAATTTTGTATAAAAATTGATGGCCGAGCCATTATCAACAAATACCTCAAAATATATCAATCTGATACGTGGAAGCATCTGGATTGTATTCATCAGTAACGTACCGAAGCCTTTGTGTGCATGTTCTGGTTTTATTTCAATACATTCAATATACGCATCAAGTCCGTCACGTAATGCTTGGGCTATTGGCGCTATAGTTATATTCTCTCCACCGTCTTCGTCAGCTAAGATGCGAATAAATTCATCTTGCGATCTTAAATATATTTTTGCGAATCCAATCAGTTCGTCGTGTTCGGTGGAAACAGTAACAAAAATACAATCTTCAGGATATTTACCCTTTAAGTTTTTTTCGAGTTTTTTTATATCCTTTTGCCACTCTTCTTCTAAGAACTTAGCAATATCAAAGCCTTCTTCAAAAGTACCAGCTTTAATCAAGATTTTTTTTTCTTCTTCAAAAAATGCTGCTGCATAAACAGGGCCTAATTCGGCAAGCAGAAGCCTGTTTTCTTCAAAATTTTGCGCTGTGATTGGAATAACCCTAACAACAACGCCACCCTTTTTTTCTTCTACTCTTTCTACCGTCTTTTCCTCGTCGGCACCTGGCTCTACTTGCATTGCAGCGCAGGTCGAAAAAAATACAAGACTCAACAAACTTAACAAGCGAAATATTTTCATAACTAATCCTTATCGGTTAAGCTTCGCGTAGATACAAAAGTCATCACCACCATCAACTGCATAACTCCCTACCTTTTTAAACCCTAATTTTTTATAAAATTGAATGGCGGGAATATTGCGAGTTGCTACATCCAGATATATGAATTCAGCTGGTGTTTTCTGAATTTCATTCATCATTAGGGTTCCAATGCCTTTGTGATTAAACTTTGGTGCTATAGCAATGTTTTCAATATAGATTCCTTGTTTCTTTGATTTTTTGAAAGCTGATAATACTTTTAGATTTTTTATATCATCTTCTTTAGCCTCTTCTCTGAGACTGCTAAAGTATTTTTTTGGCGATTTTACGCGAATCTGCGCAAATCCAATAGCTTCCTTGCTGTTATACGTAATCATAAAACGACAAGGGGCTGGGTACTCATCTTCAAAAAGACTGCCTATGTTACTTTGCCACGTTTTTTCTAGTTCAGAAGTCGCCACTTCGATGGAGGCATTAGATGATGCCTTCTCCAATGGCAAAAATGCCGCAAGGTAGATTGGTTTTAAATAATCATCAAATACAGGTCTTGCCTCTGTAAAATTTTGTTCCGTAATTTCAATCAATTGAGTTTTAATATCAGTTTCTTCTTTTTTCTCTTCTTCGACTTTCATTGCAGCGCAGGTCGAAAAAAATACAAGACTCAACAAACTTAACAAGCGGAATATTTTCATAATTAATCCTTTTATCGAACTGAAAATTATTTTTGTATAACCTTTGAATAGATGTAGCAAAGGTTGTCCACAAATGAATAATTACCTTGCTGCTTGAAACCGAGTCTTTCATAAAACCCAATGGCTATTTTATTATCAGCACCCACTTCCAAATATATCAATCTGATACTTGGAATCGCCTGAATATAATTCATCATTTCTTTGCCAAGGCCCTTGTGGGCATATCCTGGTTTTATTCCAATGTATTCAATATAAACATCTTCCGCTTCAGGCAAGGCTTGAGAAATTGGCGCTATTATTACATTCTGTGCATCACCGGCGCCGCTCTTTAAACTGCGAATATAGCTCTCTTGTGATCTGAAATAGAACTTCGTAAATCCAATTAGTTCGTTTCGTTCGTTTGAAAGAGTAATAAAAACGCAACGTTTAGGATGCTCACTATTTAAACTTTTTCTGAGTTTTCTTATTTCTTGTTTCCATCTATTTTCTAATATTTCAATAATGACCGCTGTTTCTTCAACAATCCCTAATGTAAGATGCAACCTTCTTTCATCTTCCAAAAATGCAGCAGCGTAAATTGGCCCTAAGGCAGCAAGTAACGGCTCGTTTTCTTTAAAATTTTCTGCCGTGATTTCAACGATGTTGCAATTAATGCGCTCAGCTTCTTCTTTTTCTTCTTCGCGAGGCTTTTTCGAAATCGATTCTTCTTCTGCCTCTTGTTTCATTTTTCGCTTATGCTGCTGCGGTTGCTGAGCAGCATATAAAAACTCTGTTTGAGAACAGCCCAATGCGACAAACATCATAGAAAGTATTAAGCGTAAGAAACTCTTCATAGAAAATTCCCCCAAAAAAATTAATCTTTTAGTTTTTTTTAATTATTTACTAATTTATTTCTATTTTAAATTTTTATTACTTATTTTCAAGTTTTAGCAATAATGCTCAATTTTCACTGCTTTTTTTGAAGATTGAAGACATTACCAACCTTTTTTATCAACTCAAATAACCTATAAAAATCATCTTTTTTGTGCCATTTTCATACTATTTGACTACTTCCCCCCTCCCAAGTTAGAATCCTTAATATTATTATATTTGTAATTTATTTATTCAATAAAGGGGTATCATGAAAACGTATATTTCAAAATTTTTAGCAAAGCTTGGATTAAGCATCTTTCTGTTAACCAACATCATTAACAATACATCCGTATGTGCGCAGCAAATTGTTCCAGCTGATGAACAATCAGCACTTCTTCATAAATTACCGCCAGAATTGTTCGAACACATAATGAAGGATCAATTTACTTCAAGCCAACTGGCTAAATTCATTCGCTCGCTCGGTTTGAGCGCATTAAGAAATGCTGAGAGTCGCGAGATTCGCGCAAAGATCAAACATATTTTGGGGCAACGAGAATGTGAGCTTTGTCACACCTCTTTATCAACCAAGCCACATGAATGGTGGGAAGTTTGTAAAAATTGTTCCGCAGCGTTTCATCGCAACTGCCTCAACAATGAGCATCAGCACAACCGAGTTGGACGCTTATTTTTTGGACATAAGTGTCCTGACTGCAAGAAATATAGCATCATGGGAGCTACTGCCAACGCGCTTGTTATAGCTCTTGTGCTAACAACAATATTTCTTTACGACAAAATCGACACAACAACAACTAAAAATCCGCATATCCCCATGATACTTATCATTACGGGTTTTTCACTATTCGTACTTGAAGAAAATTTAGAAAAAAGCTCTGGTGATTTAGCAAATCTGTTCTTGGAATGGGTTAATAATACATTCAACATAGATTTTAATGTCTTCTTTTCTGTTTAATATAAAAATTTTCTGATCATCTCCCGTTGTTATTATTACCGTTGTAAAGTACCGATTTTTCGCATCCCTTACATTGCTCAGAAATAATTTTGAAAGCTTCTTCGACCGTATCAACAATAGTAAGAATTTTTTTATCTTCTTCAGTAACAAGACCATAAGCCGTAGCACGATGATCAATCCATTCAATAATAGGCTGCCAATACCCCTTATCAATCATAACAATAGGCACTTTTGTCATACGGTTGCATTGTACAAGCGTTACAATCTCAAATAATTCATCCAACGTTCCAAACCCACCAGGAAACACCGCAAAGCCAACTGAGTAACGCACCAGTAACCATTTGCGTGAAAAGAAGTGAGTCATCTGAATATTTTCTTGTACATAGGGATTAGATTCTTCAACATTCAAACGCAAGAGCCCTATGCCAGCAGAAATAACTTGGCTACGACAATTTCCTACCAAATTACATTCTTTTAAAAATTCTATAGCACCTTGATTTGCTGCTGACATAATGCCAGGGCCGCCACCGGTGATAATCGAAAAACCATCGCCTGCAAGCATTTTGGTCAGATTTGTTGCCATTTTGGCATGAATACTATCATGAGGAATACGAGAGCCCCCAAAAACGGTTATGGCCGGTTGCGGAAGTTTGGTAAGTTTCCACATACCCCACAAAAGACGACCATTAACTTTGGCCAGTGTCCTGAGAAATTTCGCATACTCGTAAAGACGTCGCATGCTCATACCGCCCCCTTTTTAAGAAAAATTTATTTCAGAAGCTTGTGCGCCTCAGCTGCATCAACACCATCAAAAATAATGGCGCTCGCGGCCTTACATAATGCAAGTGCTTCAGCAAGACTTCGTTGATGAATATTTCTGCCGATTGCAGCACCTTGCGCACCGCCAACATGAATTTGATGGTATAAATCCTGTAAATAAATATCGGTCGTTTTGCGTGATCCGCCTGAACAAATAATTTTGGTAGTTCCGGCAGCAAGTGTTGCTTGACGCAATAATTCAGCACTTTTATGCCCATCTGAGGCATCAGGAACATTAAGCTTAACAAAATCAGCTCCCAAACAAGCTGCAACTCCGGCAGCACCAGCAATAATATCAGGATGCCGTTCATCAGTTACCGCACGTCCTCGTGGATACATCCACACGATAGCAAGAAGGCCATTTTGATGCGCATCATATATTGCTTGGGCGGCAGCGGCAAGCATTTGAGATTCATACTCACTACCTAGATATACCGTAATACCAATACCTACAATATCAAGACCCGTCTGCGCTCTAAAAGAGGCAACCTGACTGACCGAATACCAGCAACGGCTCAGTGGTTCAGCTTGCGCGGTGGGAACAAGATCTGTTTTGCCATTAAGTTTGACGACATAACGAACGTTGCGATAATCATGCGCATAACGAGCAATAAGGCCAAGATTGCTAGCAAAAGCTCCAATGCGTGCTTTGCTTGCGATCTCAAATAAGTGGCGCGGATCGGCATCTTCACGATCAATGCCATCACCATAAAAGTCTTTATTGAGATGTTCTACTTTTTGATCGCCGGCAAATAACAATAAGCGACCAGTGTTTTCGGTCGCCTTGGCATAATTTTGATAAAAAATGTCATGCAACTTTTCGGGAACCGTTAACGGCACGAGAATGTTCTTGGACATCATAAAGTTCTTCCAACGTGATTGGCTCTCCTTTGTCCTTCTTCCACCTTTTAAAAATTATTGTACGGTGATTAATAATCAAAAGTCAGTAATACGTAAGATATGATATGATTTAACGCTCAAGAACAGCATCTTTAGTAAGAATTTTTGACACAATTATCTGATCATGAAATGTGCCGCTAAAAATAGATTGTGCAGTTGCCTGCAAGACAACAGAGCCATCAGCATCAAGCCATGCAGTTACCGCACCGCCCTGCATCTTGAGCACAACTTTTTGTTCTCGAGCAATAATATTTTTCTGAACTAAAAGGCTTGTTATGCATGCAGCCCCAGAACTACAAGCAAGCGTAATGCCACAGCCACGTTCAAAAACAATCACCTCAAATGAGCTAGAATTACCTTCACGCGATGGCCATACAAATTCAATATTGGTTTTGTACGGGAAAATTTCGTGTGATTCAATTGATGGACCATGGGTCCGTACCCATTCTTCGGTGCGCTTATCAAAAATAATAAAATGAGGATTTCCAATCGAAGCAACATTACCCTTAAGCGATTGTCCATTTATAACAATTTCTTGCTCTTGCTCATGATTCACCATACCAACACGCGTTATGATTTCACATGTTTGATGATGAGGATCCTGTTGTACGATACAATCTGCAATACGAGCACCAACTTTAATAGAAAATCGCTGTGGGAAATTATACGTTGTAAAAAGATAATGGGCCACGCAACGCAGCCCATTAAGACAATTCTCTGCCTGCGTACCATCAGCATTAAAGATAAGCATTTCAGGCATTCCTGCCTGAGGAAACCCGGCAAGAATCAAAACGCCATCAGCGCCAACACCGTAATGTCGATCACACATACGTTGTACAAACTGTTGCCATGCCGTTCCTTGCAGCTCAATCTGCATAAAGGTCGAAGGCTTTTTATACCAATCAAAAATAATAAAATCATTTCCTAAGGATTGGTACTTAACAAAGTTTTTTAGAATTGACATGCACTAACCGTTGTATCGCACTGGGTAACCGGCGCAAACACTTTACTCAAATAATTACGTCCAGAATCAGCAAAAATAATAACAACAATGTCTTTTTCAGTTAATTTTTTAGTGTATTCAAGTGCAACGTGCATCACAGCGCCGCTGCTGATACCCACCAAAATACCGTGTTGCGTCGCTAATTTTCTGGTCATAGCAAAGGCATTGTCATCGGTAATAGGTATAATTTCATCAATAACTTCTCGATCAAAGGTATCGCTAATAACATCAATACCAAGGCCTTCAACTTTGTATGCTTTAGGCTCTTTGCTTGAATACATCGAAGTTGCTGCATCAACGCCAATTATTTTAATGTTAGGATTTTGTTCTTTGAGATAACGAGCTACACCTGAAATTGTCCCACAACTTCCCGCGCCACAAATAAAGTGGGTAATCTTGCCTTCAGTTTGTTGCCAAATTTCTGGTCCGGTTGTGGTGTAGTGTGCACGAGGATTTGCTTTGTTGAAATATTGATTAGGCATATGAGCGCCTGGAATGGTATGTGCTAAATGCTCAGCAAGGGTGTGATAATTGCGCGGGTCATTATGAGAATCGGTATTAGGACACACATGAACTTCTGCGCCATATGCACGCAAAGCAGCAACTTTTTCATGAGCGGTACGGTCAGGAACCGTGATGATAACGCGATACCCCTTAATCTTACCAATCATCGCTAACGCAATGCCTTGATTACCAGAAGAAGCTTCAACAATCGTTCCACCGGGCTTTAATTTACCGGTACGCTCAGCCTCTTCGACCATGAAAAGAGCGCTACGGTCTTTAATACTCCCGCCAGGATTAAGCATTTCTAATTTTGCGAGCAATGTTGGCTTAGTGCCAAATTCCAAACGCATTAAAGGGGTATTGCCAATCATTTGCAAAATGGTTTTGAAGTTCTTCATCTTTTCCATAAGATTTCCCGGTTAAACAACTCTCAACCATGTAATTCGAGTGGACCAAAGTGTAAATCGTTTAAATTTTTATTTCCACCTACTCTTCAGAACTGTAGATTTCTGACCATAACGACAGAAATTGCTCAAAAGGCATTTGTTGCGCTCGTAAATTAAGAATTTCAGTTGGTGTTTTTTCGATCTGAGAACGGTAGAGTGCTTTAAGGTTGTTACGCAACGTCTGCCGTGGATGTTTAAAGCAACTTCGTATAAACGCCCAAAATTTATCCTCATCTTCAATCGGCGCAAGGTTGCACACCGGCTTAAAGTACAACAGACGTGAATAGATTTTGGGTGCAGGATCAAAAGCTGCTGGTTCTATCTTTTCTAATAATTCCCAGGTGAAATGGCGCTGGAGTAAAAGTGACGTCGGACCATATCCCCTGCCGCTACACGCTACAACCTTTTGAGCAACTTCTTCCTGCACCATCACCACACCTTCGGTAAATAGATCTTTATGCTTTTGGATCAAGAAAAGGATAGGAAAGGTTATCTGGTAGGGAAGATTGGCCAAGACAACCCATGGTTTATGGGCTTCAAGTTCTTGCATATCAAGCGTCAGAATATCTTGCTGTTTGATTGTTAAACGATGATCGGTAATTTTCTTTTGAACTACATTGGCCCATTCGGGGTCAATTTCATACGACCACAGTTGTTTACAGGGGGTCTGAGCAAGAATAGCCTGCGTCAAAAATCCATCACCACAGCCTATTTCAAGCACTGAGGTTTGAGGAGTGATTTCAACCTTTGCAATCATGTGATCGACAACAGACTGTTTTCGTAAAAAATGTTGACCAAATGCCTTTTTTTTGGCTGGAAATGATGATTCTTGCCGCTCTCGTCTGCGAGTCTCAACGAACAATGGATATTTATCGCTATATTTGTTTTTCATAAATGCTGAATAATCCCTTACAAAGCGCATTTTTATTGACATTCAGGCAATTCAGCCTATGCTGGGTAAATGAAATTGTAAAGATCTTTGAAAGTAATGGGGGCGTATTTGGTCTCGACGTGATAATGCGTGAACTGAGTGCGTGCCGAGTTTTGGTGGCAAACTCGTAAAAGAAACCGTCAAATCAAATAAGTGCAGACACATCTGCCCAATCTTACGCAATCGCTTAATAAGCTTTTGCTAAGTTCTTGTGACGTTGGCGTGTCTATCAGCTGACCCACTCGTATTAACCAGATAGAACTTGTTGGCAAGACTTTTCCAGGAGTGTAACCAACACCGTATACTGAACCGGCTCTTAGGCGCAGGTGCTCTTGCTTTTGCTTAAGAGAATAATCAAGAGATACGCACGTAGGACTTGGCGCTCGTGATATTGCGGACATGGGTTCGACTCCCATCGCCTCCACCAACTCACATCTCATCAAAATGATCTGATAATTCTAAAACGATATTTCTATGCAAAAAGTGAAACTTGTATTTGTTACCTTTTTTGCGTCAACCATGCCACCGTATTATTGTGAATAATTTTTAAACCAACTGCCTGATATTCTAATGCTTTGGTTGGACGTGAAATCCAGTTAATAACATCAGGCTCTCTAAATAACAAACCAGCATCAGCTGCCGCCAAATACTCCAAAATATAACGCGGCGATATACTTATCACACGGTAATGAGACGCTGCAACGCCTTGTCGTTCAAGTGCATTAATAAATGCATCCTTATTTTGCGAAAGAATGAGCAAAAAAACTCGTTGATCTGCCGCATATTGTTGTGCGAAAAAACGCACTGTTTCATCTGCACACTGCCATGGTTTGTATGAGCCGCTATAACAATAAACATAAGCATCTGCGCTTATATTCAAACGCCTACGCACTTGGTTACGCCATTGCACAACCATAGGCTCAGGTACTGATGAAGGAATATCACGGGCCGCAATAAAAATTTTTGCCGGATCGGTATCAAAATTTTTTATCATATAATCTCTTAAACTAGGGCTCACCGCTTCCACGGTATAATCTGACATAATTGTTCCTCCATAAGCTTCACGTTCAACAAACCATAAAAGTCGATATATCCAGTAATATGCAAGACCTTCAAAAAAACCACTCTTATTTTGGGTATGAACATAACGAAACTCTTCAGCGCATAATCCGCGAGCTTGAATTTTGAGTGTTGGGATAGGAGTATTATTTTCTTGTTTAAGCCGCTTTACTCTCAAACGTCGCAATGTATGCATGGCAATCCAGCCTGCAAGTGGACCACGGGTAATAAGGTGATGGCAAGGAATCTTGTTCATAAGTCCACAAAGTTGCACCACCCCAACCCATAAGCTAACTCTACCTATAAACCGCAACCGACGGAGCAGCACCAAATGTAGGCGGTCGTGCGCCGGAATAAGACGCATGACTTTTTCGGGTAATACGCAAGAAACTTCAAATGACACCAAGGTTATTTCAAGCGTTATGTCCTCAGCCAATTGTGCAAGCAAAGGCGTAAGCACCTGACTCTGAAACACTGAATTTTCAATTCCATCATAGACAACAAACATTAAATGGCGGCTATGCGGGTTCAACATAAAAAACCTTTTTATTTAAAAAAGACATCTCTTACTTTAGGCTTGGTACGTATTTCAAAGGAGCTTACTATGAAATTTATCAAACCATTTGAAAATCTCAGCATCAAAGATATTGCCCTTGTCGGTGGCAAAAACGCATCACTTGGTGAAATGATCCAACGCCTTGGCCCAAAAGGTGTTTTGATCCCCTCAGGCTTTGCTATAACAGCACAAGCCTACCGTTACCACCTTGAGCATAATAATCTAATGGAGCCCATCAAAAAATTACTACTTACCCTTAATAAAAAAAATCTCGATGAATTTGCCATCATCGCCCATGACATCAGAACACTTATTCGCAACGCCCCAATCCCCAGCGATTTATCGGCAGAGATCATTCAGGCTTATCATGAAATGGAACAACGCTATGGCCATGGCTGCGACGTTGCTGTTAGATCATCAGCAACCGCAGAAGATTTACCCGAAGCATCTTTTGCAGGGCAACAGGAAACCTATCTCAATGTACGTGGCGATGCAGAACTTTTAAGCTCATGCGCACGATGCTTTGCCTCTCTTTTTACTAACCGTGCCATATCATATCGCATTGATCACAACTTTGATCACATGAATGTTGCGCTTTCAATTGGCGTACAAAAAATGGTACGGTCTGACAAAGCCAGTTCAGGCGTGATATTTACCCTTGATACCGAAAGTGGCAATAAAGATGTTGTGTTCATTACCGCATCATTTGGGCTGGGAGAAAATATCGTACAAGGTACCGTCAATCCCGATGAATTTTATGTGCACAAGCCAACATTAAAAGCCGGTTTTAAACCTATTCTTAAAAAAAGACTCGGTAATAAAATCTTAAAATTAATTTATGTACAAGAAGGTACAGCTACAACCAAAAATGTTGCCGTTCCAGAACGAGAACGCCGTCATTTTGCCATAAACGATGCTGAAATTCTTGAACTAGCACGTCAAGCAACCATCATTGAAGATCACTACTCAGAACAAAAGAAAACATGGTGCCCTATGGATATCGAATGGGCAAAAGATGGCAATGATGGCAAATTGTATATTGTTCAAGCACGGCCTGAAACAGTGCATTCTCAAAAACAACACGTCACCGTATTTGAAGAATATATTCCTTCCAAAGATCCGCATGCCAAAGCATCACACATTTGTTCAGGTAAAAGCGTGGGCCGCAAAATTGCCACCGGCAAAGCACGTCTCATTGGTTCAGCAAAAATGCTCAGTCAACTTAAACCCGGAGAAATTCTTGTCACGGATATGACTGATCCTGATTGGGAACCGATCATGAAAACCGCTGCGGGTATTATCACCAATCGTGGTGGACGAACATGCCACGCAGCCATTGTAAGCCGTGAGCTTGGTATTCCTGCAATTGTCGGCGCAACAGGCGCAACAGAAAAAATTAAAACCGGGCAAACAATTACCATTGATTGCAGCAGCGGGGAAACGGGCATTGTGTATGATGGGGCAGTTCCCTTTGAAGTCAAAAAAATTCCGCTTACCAGTATCAAAAAGCCTTCAGTCGATATCATGATGAACTTAGGTAATCCTGATGAAGCATTTTCATTGGCACGATTACCCGTACGTGGCGTAGGGTTGGCGCGACTCGAGTTTATTATCAATAATACTATTCAAATTCACCCAATGGCGTTGGTACATCCAGAACGCGTGCTTTATCCAGAAGATCGCGAGAAAATCGAAAATATTACCATTGAGTATGATGATAAGAAACAGTTTTTTGTGGATAGGCTTGCGCAAGAAACAGGAACCATTGCCGCAGCTTTTTACCCCCGCCCCGTCATTGTGCGTATGTCTGATTTCAAGAGCAACGAATATCGAAAGTTAATTGCGGGAACATTTTTTGAGCCAACCGAAGAAAACCCTATGATCGGTTTTCGCGGAGCATCACGCTACGCGCATGAACATTATCGTGCTGCCTTTGAACTTGAATGCAGATCGATGAAAAAAATACGTGAAGAAATGGGCCTCACTAATGTTATTCTTATGATTCCTTTTGTACGCACTACTGCTGAAGCAAAATCGGTTATTCAACTTATGCAATCATACGGGTTAGTACAAGGGCAAAAAGATTTGCGTATTTATATGATGTGCGAAGTCCCTTCAAACGTTATTCTGATCGATCAGTTCAGTAAAATATTTGATGGCTTTTCGATCGGGTCAAATGACCTGACACAACTTACGCTTGCCGTTGATCGTGATTCTGCATTGGTCGCAGATATCTTTAATGAACGCGATGAGGCCGTTAAGGCAATGCTTGCCACCGCAATAGCAGGAGCTCATCGCAATAATAAAAAAATTGGTATCTGTGGACAGGCCCCGTCCGATTATCCAGAAATTGCAGAGTTCTTGGTCAAACACGGTATTGATTCAATGTCGCTCAATCCTGATGCGGTGCTCAAAGAGATATTGTTATTAGGAAAATAATTGGCAACGTAGAATGAAAATCGGCCGCCTGAAGCAAGCGGCCGATCACCTAAAAGAACATTACTGCGTAATTAAAATTGCCATTTACTCAGGACAGCGGTCACTATCGGATAAACAGCAACTTTCGATGTTGCTCGTGCTGCCGGTGGAAATGGATCAACTAAAAAGAAGCTATAACCACCAAGATCAAATGACAAAAGCGCTCTGCCATAAGCGGCAATCAACTGATCCCGCGTCATTGATTTTCCCATTACACTCTTATGGCTGACAACTTTTTGAATAAGTTTAGTGTTTGCCTTGGTTTCGGTAAGAAATCTTGTTCTCTTAAGAACATTTAATAAGTTTGGGTTGCTCGTAAGTTGAACATTTGCACTCTTGTTATCAGTCAAAAGATTTTTAATATGCGTATACACCGGTTTGAGAGGATCCTTTTCTCCAACAAATCTATTAGGCGAGACTGATCCAGCTATCAATTCAGGCTTATTTTTACATTCATGAGTCGTCATTGGTTCGTAAATATGGATACCCATTTTTTTCTGCGTATTAGTCGCAATATCTTTGGCCGCTAAAATAAAATCGGCGCGTGAATCATTGGTGCGAATAATTTTATAAAGATCACTAACTTTATGCACACCAACATTTGGAATACGTAGCTTCTTGGTTGTTGCTGCATATAAACCCCAAGCCCCAACTGCCGATGCAACAAGCATCAATAAGAAACTTTTACGTGTCATAGTCCCCCCCTTTTTCCCTTAGAGACGTAACCCCAGCCCCCGTTTCCCTAATTTTTTTATATACAAAGGCGCACAATCGCTTCTTGCGGCTCACCTTTATCGTAGGCACGTTCCAATGTAAAAATCAACTATTTGTAAAATTATTTGAAAAAAGTATTTTAAGAAAAGGCCTCTTGAGCACAAGAAGCCTCATATTTTACCCTATGAAGCCATAGGATCAACAATATAACATCGTATATTTCCTACTTTTATCGCTTTTGGTGTACTCACCGGACAATTACGCAAAATAAAATAAGGAATATTTTTACTCGTCTTACGATAGAAAGCTACCGAAGTATCATTGAAAACTCGTACGGTTGCCCCTACAACGACCTGCTTAGCCAATCCGACAGCCTGCAAAGTTTTGCTCCCTCGTATCGATTGGATATTTTTCTTTATATCCTCATCAAACAAAGGGATTCCGTCCCTATCAACCACGACAAAAAAGCTTTTATGTGATGGGATGGTATATAACGATCCAGGGCGCAAATTGATAGCACTCATAATTCTGAGGCCAAAAATCCCAAGCGCTACAACAAAAAGTACTGGAGTATAATTCCGCATCATAACTCAGCCCTTCTCCTCTACTACCCTCCAAAAAAACCTACCAATTTCAGTATATGCCAGATTAGCCCCTAAAAAGAAATATTTGTTAAGCATTGACAACCTCCTTGCGACATTGAGCACAACGTATTAATATGGGTTTATAGGCGAAAAATAAACAGCCCCCTTAAAAACAGAAGATCGATCCATGGTTTTGTTCTCACTCATACTCGGATGCGCGCTTGGAGCGCTTTATGCATTTTTTTTCGTCAAACGGTTCAATTTGTATCTAACGCGTAACAATAGAAACATTTACGCCCAAATCTTTTTACTTCTTACCTCTTTTCTTGGCAGTCTAGGCTTAATAGCCGCTGTTTTCGTTTTTTGCACAAAAACCATAGGTTTAAATATTTTGTGGAGCTCATCTGCATTCATGACAAGCTTTTGGCTCATAGTTTGGAGGTACACAAAAAAATTGGTATGAGTGCTGAGATTTTTGACTATACCATCGTCCACCCCTTTAAAATATTCGGGCTTACCGGATCTTTTTGGGATGTGCACCTTGATATTCTTATGGCAACGTGGGTGGCCATGGGTGCGATGTTATTTCTTATCATAATTGGACGACATTACCTCAATCGCGGTCCCAATCTTGTATCAACCGGATTCGAATGGGTGATTTCAACGTTCTCTGACCTTTGCAAAGAGTCGCTCCCCACCTTCAAATACCATTACTTTGCTTTTGTTAGTTCAATTTTTTTCTTTACCTTTTTTTGTTGTATTGTTGGGGTTTTGCCCTTTTTTGTTGAAGCAACCAAGGATCTTAATACCACGCTTGCAATAGGACTCACCAGTTTCCTTTATGTGCAATACCAAAAAATAAGCGCGCACGGTATAGGAGGTTATCTTAAGGAATTCGCTGAACCATTTTTTGTGCTTATACCAATCCACATTGTGGGAGAGATTTCAAAAATCGCATCAATGTCATTTCGTCTTTTTGGCAATATCATTGGTGGCGCGGTAATTCTCGATATGATGCGCGATGATCTTTTGGGAAGTTATAAACTTATATTTCTTATTTTCATGGCAGCAACACTTATTTTTTCTTGGATAACAAACCTCCCCAAAATAGCAGCCTCTTTCCCTTATTTGAAAAAAATTTCGTCTGTTTTCATGTTCATTTTATTTTTATTTTCGTGGCTTCAAATAGGACTCGGTATTGGTGAAGGATTGATTCAATCATTTGTTATTACCATGCTCACTCTGACTTACCTCTCCATGGGAATCTACCAAGAAACTTCACATGACCATAAGGAGGCAACGTGATTTCTCCCGCTTTGCTCCACTACATTTCAGCAGGATTAGCCATTATGCTTGGCGCCGTCGGCGCAGGAATTGGACTTGGAATAGCAGCATCGGGCGTTGAAGATGCCATGATACGTCAGCCAACCGGTAATGCTCAGGCCTTTCGAGCAATGATCATTGGGCTTGCGCTTATTGAAAGTGGCGCCATTGTTTCACTTGTCATTTCCTTTTTACTCCTATTTGCTTCCTACCCTGAGCTCACGTGGACTATTGCACGCGTTGAATTTATCATCGGCCTTGCGGTTGGAATTGCGGCAGCATCCATCAGCATTGCATCAAGTTTTGTTGTTCGCTCAGCATCACAATCAATAGCACGCCAACCTTTTTTTGCTCAAAAAATTATTATTTTTATGCTTATCGCGCAATCAATCATTGAGGCTCCAGTAATTTTTTCTCTCATTATTGCGCTCCTTCTCAAAACACAACTCATTGCAGCAGTTGATGCAGATACCAGCCTTAGGCTTTTTGCGGCAGGTTTGGTTATTGCTCTTGGATGCATAGGGCCTTCCATTGGTCAATCGCTCCTTGCACGCGCCGCATGTACATCAATTGGTATCAATAAGAACGCCTATAACCGGCTTTTCCCCTTTGCTCTGCTTAATCAAGCCATCATCGAAACGCCTATGGTTTTTTGCGTTTTACTCTCGCTTCTTATTATCTACGGACAAGCCGACGCACTGCGATCACTTGTCGCCGCTTGCACACTTGGCACCGCCGCCATGGGAAGTGCTATAGGAATGGGTTATGTTTCATCACGCGGCATCAACCAAATAGCCATTGAGCCATCGGTATATGCAAAAGTCTTTAAGCCAACAATTCTTGCCGCAGCCCTCATTGAGGCATGCGTAATTTACGGATTTATCATAAGTCTCTTGCTAGTCACTATGTAAATAACGCTACCCCAGATAAAGGAGAACGAGAGATGGAAATGGATCTAACCCCTTATCATGTCGTTTATATACTCACAAAACTTGAACTTGGTGGCGCTCAAAAAGTATGCCTTGCGCTCATGGATGGCATGGCGCAACACCACGTTCCTGCAACACTTATCTCTGGCAAAGAAGGCATCCTGGTTGATGAAGTACAAAAATTTGATTCAGTAGTTCTTATCGAAAGCTTCAAACGCGAAGTGCGTATTTCGTCTATCTTCAACGAACTACGCACCCTTGTTCACCTCATCAAATTACTTCGTAAGCTTAAAAAGCAACATGAACATCTCATTGTTCATACCCACAGCACCAAAGCAGGAATTATAGGACGCTGGGCAGCTTTTTTTGCACGGATTCCTCTTCGTATCCACACCATACATGGATATGGTTTTCATGATTACCAGAATCGTTTCATCTGGTCTCTTATTTACCTTTGCGAATTTTTTACCTCACTCATCACTACACATTTTATTTGTGTTGCTCAACATGATCGCGCAACAGGATGCAAGCTTTTCCCTCGCTTTGCTCGCAAAAGTTCAATTATCCGCGCTGCTATTGGACAAGAAAAATTTCTTACCGCACGCCCTATCACATCTATTACTGATATAAATACTGATACAAAAAAATTTGTTATTGGCACGATATCGTGTTTTAAACCACAAAAAAATCTATTCGATCTTTTACGCGCATTTGAAGTAACCTATTACGCTAACAAAAGCACACTCATCGTACCTGAGCTACAAATCATTGGTGACGGTATTATGCGATCAGACATCGAATCATGGATACATGCACATAAATTGGAACATGCTATAACGCTGTTAGGCTGGCAAAAAGATGTTATCCAATGGCTCGAAACATGGAATATTTTCGCTCTCAGTTCGCTTTGGGAAGGATTGCCTTGCACCATCATTGAAGCACGAATCTGCAAGCTTCCAATCGTTGCTTATGATGTTGGAGGCATTAGAGAAGTCATTGCTCACGAGATCAATGGCCTTCTTGTACCACCCGGTAACTGGCATGAATTAGCCACTCATTTCACCGCGCTCATGCATAACAAAGAATTGTATGCGCGCCTCAACGGCTACAACGACCAACTTGATGATTTTCATACAACAAAAATGGTCAAGCAGCATCTTGAACTTTATGCGCAGCTATCGACAAAAATGCAATAACCCTAAAATACTTCCACCGCATACCTGTGTTGAGTATACTACCCGAGACATAAAAAAGACGGCCCAATCTCAGTCATCTTAAGGAGAAAGGATGCAAATGAGAAAATGCGTGAAGATTCGGGTTATCGGCAAAGTACAGGATGAAAGCTACAAAACATTCATCCAAAAGACCGCGCAAGATCTCAGTATTGAGGGAATACTTCAAAATATTGAAACAACAGGCATCATGATTCACGCATGTGGTCCTTCGATCGTGCTTGAGAAATTCATCGATGCACTTTATCAAGGATCTGAGAAAAACGGGATCAAAGAACTTAATACCGAGCCACTTGCTAATGACAGAAATTTCCGTGGCGTTTTTAGGATTATCGGGGATTAAAGGCACCAGATATTTCTCTTAAATTTGATAAATTGCATATCTAAATTATTGTATGTTTTTTAACAGAAAAGACGTAACAATGAAACATTTGGTATTGTCACTGATCGTGTTAACTGGATTTTTTACTACAAGTAATTGCATGTTTAATAGCCGATATGAATGCTGTGGACAGCTTGGCTTACACACAGTAAGTTTGCAAACATTGTTAAAGCAGAGATTGGATCACGACCCCATTCGAGGACAATTGTTAGTATTTGGAGCCTTGAGAGGAGATAGTGATCTTGTACAAGAAATTTTATTGGGGGTTTCTGATGAGAAACAAAAAGAAGTTCTTAAGGAAACGTTTAATAATAGTATCGCATTACTTTCTTTCTGGGTACGTCAAAGTATCAACGGAAATCCTCGTCCATACAAAGAAACGGCTTTAATGTGCGCTACATACAATGGGCATATTGAGGTTGTGCGGTTACTTATTCAAAACTACGTCAATCTTGAAATAACAGATTATGAAGGGAAAACAGCGCTTGATCACGCTCGAGAGTATGGTTGGAATGAAATAGCAAAATTGCTTGAAGAAGAAGCAGAAATTCAACAACTTGAAGCGCTCCAACCTAAAAAGCCTTGGTAAAAAACTACACTGCTCAAAAAAATCTTCCCGATTAAAAAAACTTTTCAAATATTCAAATTAATTGTTGCGGGCAATGGGAGCTATTGTTGGCAAAATATGGCCTGTCATTCGTAGCCACGAGTATAACGAGGGCGAAGTATGGCCCCAAGGGGAATCGAACCCCTGTTTCTGCCTTGAGAGGGCAGCGTCCTAGCCGCTAGACGATGGGGCCTTTTACAATCAGGCGAAAAAATAAGAGAATAGTATCTGAATAATACACAAATCGAAACAATGCGTAAAGAAAAAATCAACCCATTTTAGGCTTATAGACGAACATCCGTGAATACTCGTTACTACCCTCTACTAGCGGCTCTGACGCTCCTAATAACGTTCATTTCGCTTACAGCTACCCCTCCAAATGTACATTATGGAGAAACCCTTGCTACGCTATTCAACAAAGACGCTTCCAATCAACAATCACTATCAATAGCCGTAGATAAAATATCGTATACCAGCGATATTGCCTTTGATAAGCACGAGTTCTCTTATCTTGTCGGCTTACAACCTTCAAGCTTTATCACTCAGGCCCAAATCGAAAAAGCATGCAAGCGTTTATTGTTGAAGCGGCGCTTTAATCACATTACCGTTGACTTACTACCGGAGTCACATGGGGAAAATTTGCATTTTATACTCGCCAGCGCCTGGCTGGTAAAAAAAATCGATCTTGAAGGTATCTGGTTTGGCAAAGAACAATATCTCAATCTTTATCTTCTTCAGCCTGGCGATATTTTCGATGCTAACCTCCATGATGAATCGCTTAAAAATATACGCCACTATTTGCACGATCAAGGATATCTTGCAAGCACTATTACCGATGAAATTGAGTATCAACGGCGTGAAAAAACGCTCGTCATTCATCTTAAACTCAAAAAGCAACGCGCTTATACTATTACCAAAGCTTCAGCAATCTTTGTCGACCTTCAACAACAGCAGAAAAAACAAAAAAATAATGATATTGCTTCTATCACACGCGCCATAACATCAAAACTACAACGCGCATTAGAAGACAGACTTTATACAAAAAAAAGAGTCACTAAAGTTATAAATACTATTAAAAAGGCATTGCGCAAATCTGGTTTTATAAATCCACGTTTTGTCATAACGCGTCATGCAACAACCAAACAACCACAGGTTGCGCTCACGTTTAAGATCCGTTTTGGCAAAAGAAAAGTAATAACCGTTGAGGGTAATAAAGCTTTTTCAAGCGCCACCATTAAAGACGATTTCATCGGCAATGATCTTCCTGATCAACTTTTCTATGCCGATATCATTATGCAACAAATATTGCACGAGTATTATAAACGAGGCTATTGGCATACCAGCATTTCATCGCAGCCTATTGGTGATATAGGACATTGTCTTACCATCAAAGAAGGAACTGCAACAATTATTAGTTCTGTAGAAATCATTGATGCAGAAACCAAAACGCCCGAAAGAACCTGCTCCTTTCTCCATAATTTGCTCAAAGATAAAATATGCGATCAAACTACCCTTGCAACCAGTCTTGAACATTTAAAGAATTTTTACATTGATCAGGGATATTGGGATTTTACTTTTGCTGAAACCGAATTTATTAAAAACAAAACTCCTGACGGATATACCCTCAAAGTAGTAGTACGAAAAGGGATGCAGCGCCTGTGGGGTGGTTGTGCGATTCCCAATCATAAGGACCTTGAGCATGATGATTTCTTCAAAAAATTTCACCTCAATGGGCAAGATCAAAAAATCCCGTTCAACATTAATTGGTTGCAAGAACAACGCTTATTTCTTGTTGATTATTTCCAAAAGCAAGGTTATTGGTACGCCGATGTGCAGCCTAAGCTCACACAACTTCCATCATCATCTGTCACTACCTCGAAAATTTTTGTCACCTGGCAAGTTAATAAAGGACATCAAATAAAGTTTGGCAAGACCATTATTAGAGGCACTACTACCGTTAAATTTGATCACCTCAAAAAACAATTAGCCTGTAAAGAAGGAGAATTATGGAACCGGAAAAAGCTTGCCAAAACGCGTAATCGTCTTAAAAGACTGGATATTTTTAGAACCGTTAACATACAATCACACCATCTTGTACGAGGACACGGTAACAAACCAACCATTATTACCGTTGTTGATGACGATCCAGTAGAACTCCGAGCCCGCCTTGGATATTTCACTAACAGTAAAAATGTTTTTTTTAAACATCAGGCAACCCCTAAAGTCGGCGCTTCTTTGATCATAAAAAATCCAACCAATCGCGCCGATCGTCTCTCAACATCAGGAGATTGGACTAAATTTGAAAGCAAATTTGCCTGCGATTATCAAATCCCATCACCTTGTGGTTTTTCGGGTATGGGAACATGTGGCATATTTGCCAACAGATACACTAATCCTGTTGAAATCAATAATAGTGGGGCTGCCTATCATGGATACAACTATGGCATCTATGCTGATGCGCATGACGAATATAAAGAAAACTACCAGTGGCATTTTAAAGTAGGTAATGAATGGGAAAAGATTACACGCAAACAAGGCAATCTCAAATTTGATGAAAACCTCATGCATCAAACATTGCCTTATTTTCTCATCGAACCACGACTTACTATTGATACACTTGATAGCCATACTAATACTACCAAAGGAACTTATACCAATGTTCTTGTTAAGTTGATGGTTCCTGAAAGCAAAGATTCTACGTCCGCAAAATTACAATTTGAGCAAGCGCTCTTTTTGCCTGTCTCTGATAAATGCATTATTGCTGGACGCGTACGCCTCGGTCATATCTTTAAGGACAAATTCGAACGCATACTTCCGCTTGAACGTTTTTATCTTGGTGGTCCTTATTCGGTACGCGGCTATGAAGTTGATTCGCTTCCTCCTCTTGGATATTCAGAAGACGGCAAGGTAACCACCGTTCAAGGCGGCGGATCAATGTTTAATGCCAATCTTGAACTACGCATCCCCCTTTATAAATCATTCGGCTTAGTGCTCTTTCAGGATGTTGGGGTATTAAGCCAATCAGGATTCCTTGGTTTTAAAGAACGATGGTATCCTGGTACAGGGCTTGGATTCCGCTACAAAACACCTATAGGATCAATCCGATTTGATCTTGGATGGAAATGGAAAAAACGTTTTCCAGAAGACACTCGATCACTTGCGTGGTATCTAACATTGGGAGAAGCATTCTAGCTTTTACGAGGAAGGAGATCAGGTGAAACGACAAAAACTTTTCATAGTGGTAGTGCTGCTCTTATTACATCGTACATTATCATCTCAATCGTTTCCCTGGTATCAAAACGCCTTACGCAATGCTTACCCAAATGACCTTTCATTTTGTATCGCTGATCTTAAATTTGATGGCGAAAAAATTAAAATCTGTGAACTCGGACAAGCCTTTGGATCAACTTTCAAAGGTTACAATAAAATTTATGGGCAAGGACAAATGTGGGCAAAGTTTTGGCAACTTATGAGCTCGCTTAACTACCCATTATGGCTCTTTGGTTCCAGTTATCTTAAAAAAGAATTCGCGCCTGCGATCTTTGAAAAAGTTGGAGGCCATACTGCGCGTACGCTGAATGAACTTAAACCATCTTCGCCAAAGTTTATACTTATCGTACGTGAAAAAAATGATGCTTTTCGTACTATTAAACAACATTATCCAGAATGCATAATTTTAGATGCTGCAACAAAAAAATTTGTCTCTAATAAATATGAAACAGGACGGCTTTTTGAGGATCAAAATATAGCATCCTATAAACCGCAATTTACGCTTGTTCCCAAAAATTATGCGCCACAACTTGCGTATGAGATCATCCAAAAAATCTCAAGTCCATTGCTCGTTGTCAAACCAATTAATGCTTCACTTGGGCGAGGAATTGTGATTGTTGAACCAGAAAAGCTCGATGCAATATTACGTATTGTTTTGAAACAAAAACCAACATCAACATATCAACAAGATACGCAAAGTCTTTCATATTGGACAAGCGACCGTGAGAAATTTTTTATTGTCGAAGAGTTTGTAGCATCAAAAATAATTTATACCGACAATAAACCTTATGATCCAACAATGCGTGTTGCTTTTGTACTTTTTAATAATGAAGGCTCACTCCAAATCAATTTTTTGGATGCTTATTGGAAGTTGCCATCACAAGCACTCAATGAAAACGGATCAATAACCCAACTTCATAAATCACATATCGAATCAGACAAACAATGCTCGACCCCAGTAGATGCACATGATTTTGAGGTCGTTAAGGAACAATTAAGCTTGTTATTATCTTCGCTCTATCTTAAAATGCTTGCTCAGTATGAGCACAAAAAGGAAAGAATCTAACATGAAGAAAAATCCATTTTTCATTTGTATTGTTATTTTCTTTTGTCTCACAAAACTTTCAGGCATGAGTCAAGAAAATCCCAATATCCCAGCAACCAATTCGCTATGGGGCGCAGCAATAAATGACAACGCTGCTACCATAGCAAGCCTTGTTGAAGCAGGAGCAAAGGTTGATCAACCATGCGGAAATCCTCAGCACACACCACTTTATTGGGCTGCAGCATTTGGTAGCATTGAAGCAATACAAATGCTTCTTAGCCTGCATGCTAATCCTAATTTAAGATTAACCAAAGATGACGAGACCCCACTTGTTATTGCTGCGATAATTGGATACCCAGATATCGTTCGTCTTCTTCTTGAATATAACGCGGATAGTCAACTGACGTGTCAATGGGAATTTAAATGCGATCTTCAATCAGCCAATCAAACAGCATTAGAATTGGCACAAAAACAACGCCGAAATTTACAAATGTTTTCAACAGGATGTGATGCGCTCAAAGAACTTTATGCAGGCACAATCCAAAAGCTTGATGCAGTTATAACCATACTTGAAGAACGCGAAAGGATATTACCCTCATGGCTCTTTTCATGAATATTATACGATTTAACTCACTTATAGTTTCTATCTTTTGTATGTTATTTTGTAATACACGTCCTTTGTTGAGTATGAGCGAAGAACCGCCAACAAAGCGTCAACGATTATCCCCAGATAAAATAGAGTATTATCAAGAAATCAATCAAAACATCATCGAGGCAATCGAACAAAATGATATCGAAACAGCTCAAAGATTCCTTACTCCATCTGTGCCGCAACAAATAATTGAGCAAGAATTTTACACAAGTCCTGTAGAACTTTGCGCTATAATCAGCGAATTTTTACCTTCAGTTCTTAATCTCAATATTCCAACAAAAATGGATTTTTATGTCCTTCATGCAGCCGTTGAAAAAGAAAACATCGACTTAGTACGCAAGATTCTTGAGTCCGGAGCAAATCCAAACATATCCGATAACCTTTATCATCAAACCGCATTACATATAGCAGCACGTAAAGAAAATACTCAACTTATCGCACTACTTATTGGCAAAAAGGCCAACATAGATGCACGCGATGGCAAAGGTGAAACTCCTTTGCACAAAGCCGTCCGTCATGCCCATGAAGACAGTGTTGATTTGCTTATAAGAGAAAACGCAAATCCTTTTATCAAAAGCAAATCAACAATCGCCTATCCCTGCTCAAAAACACCACGCGAACTCGCGCTGCAACAACTTCGTAGAATTGAACTCTTAAAGGCCAAGCTCGGACCTGAAGAACAAGAGCGCCAGATAGAAATTGCTCACTATTATGAGAGATTTTCACGCATCAAATCCATGCTCGATGATTATGAAGAGCTATTAAATAATTAGCCAGAGCAAACTAGTTGCTTTTTTAAAAAAACTCGTTATTTTAAGCAGGTTGACTTTTTGGCGTTTAAAAGCCTATTTTCCCTACAATTTTCTGGTATAAAAAGCCAGTTGTTGTGGGGCTTTTTTATACCCTAACAAGGAACCTCATGAGCACATTGCGTGCCTCACTATCCCGCATTCTTCCTATTGGCATAGCAATCTTTGCCATGCTCTTTGGCGCGGGCAATATAGTATTTCCCCTTGGCCTTGGCCGTGAAACTACCTCACAGGCATTTTTTGCCATTGTAGGTTTCTTGATTACCGGCATCATCGTACCTATCCTTGGTCTTATAGCAGCGTCTTTTTTTGATGGCTCATACAAAAAATTTTTAAGTACTATTGGCACAATACCAGGATCATTTGTTGCCGCTATTTGCATGCTCCTTCTTGGCCCACTCGGCGCAACCCCTCGTTGCATAACCGTGGCATATGCGGCAGTAAAATGGCATTTCCCCCATCTTCCGATCTTTGCATTTAGCCTTATTGCAGCTGCCCTTATTTTTGTTGCAACCATGCGACGAGGCAAAATAGTAGAATTTTTAGGCAAAATCTTGGGGCCAATAAAACTGGTGCTTTTACTTTCTATTGTTGTCATAGGGCTTCTTTCCCCTGTCACCTCTCCGCCATCGAACCTCACACCATTGAGCAGTTTTCTTAAGGGTATCATCGAAGGGCTTGGCCCACTTGATCTTCTTGCAACCATATTCTTTTCGGGTCTTATTGTTACTGCAATCAAAGCACAAGCGGCAAAAGAAGAATTATCATCGAAAGCTATTCTTTCTATTGGCCTTAAAGCTGGCGCGCTCGGAGGCTGCTTGCTTGGCATTGTTTATACCGGCTTCTGTCTGCTTGCTGCAAAATATGGAACGCAAGTACACTTTGTCCCCAAAGAACAACTTCTTAGCGTATTAACTATGTATGTTGTCGGTCCTCAAGCAAGCCTGCTCGTTAATGCAACCATTACCATTGCTTGTATCACCACGGCTATTGCACTCACCGCAGTTTTTGCTGATTTTCTTACGCATGAAGTTTTTCTAGGGCGTATCAATTATCGCTATGCTTTACTATTAAGTGTCACTACAACATTTGCTATGGCAAATTTAGGATTTGCAGGAGTTGCTCACGTTATTGAGCCATTTGCAGTTCTATGCTATCCAGCACTTATAGCACTTTCATTGGCAAATATCGCCCACGCACTATGGGGATTTCGTTTTATTAAAAGCGTAACCTTTGCAACATTTATTATCACAGCTTGGTTGACGTATTTCCCTTATTCTTGGTAAAACCAAAAATCATAATTACCCAGCCAATAACAACCAAAATCGACCATATCATAAGCCATGTCAGCGTAATTAGGCGATACAAAAACAGTGTTGCCAAAGCTGACATCAGCGTTGAAACAGCCGCGGCAAAAACAAGAACGTTGGCACAACTCCACCCTTTTTTACGCAAATAAATTGAAAAATGATGAGGGCTTCCATAATAAAATGGCATTTTTAACCTGGTTCGAATGATAAATAATCCAAGCCCTTCAACCAAAGGCACCCACAAAATAAGACAGGGAACAAAAAACATCTCCAATAGTGGTTTAATATAAAGATAGATAACATTTAAAAAACCATTAAATTTCCATATAAAAAGTGTTTTATCCCAATCAAATAACAACGGCATTGCCGCCAAACAGCCACCCACAAATAATGAACCTGCATCTCCTAAATAAATTTTTGCAGGTGGTTTATTGTAAACAAGAAATGCGCCAACAGCGCCAATAAATGCTGCTAACAACAAGCTCGTTGTATACTTACCCATGGCATAAGCAATGCCACACAATGTTATTGAACTTATAAGTCCAAGGGTTCCGCACAACCCATCCATAACATCGACCAAGTTAAATGCATTGATAACTGAAAGCATCCAGAAGGATGACCAAAAAATATTTACTGGCGATGAAAAAAATGCATTCTTAAGCGAAAATTCACCCTTCAAAAAACAAAGAACCGCAATAAATTGTCCAAAAAATTTCTGCGCCGGACGCAAAACTTTAAGGTCATCGATAAGACCAACAAACAACAAAAGCGTCGTTCCAAAAAGAAACCATAACATCTGATTTTCAAAAGGATAACAAAGCCCAAGTGTTGTAATAAAAGCAATAAATATAGCAAGCCCGCCAAGATAGGGGGTTGGTTCTTTGTGCCGCTTAAGACGCCCATCTGGTCGATCAACAAATCCTATTTTTTTTGCTGCCTTTATCACAATAGGAACAATATAAAGGCCTAAAAGAAATGAAAAAAATAATGCAAAAATATGTCGAATCTCCACTGCATACATACACTCTCCCTCTCTTTTGCAGATAAATTATGTTTATCACGAAGGAAAATTTAGTACACTTACTCGTCAGTGTCAGTAAAATTTTCTGAGATTGCACATGAGGAGGTCGAATGAAAATATCATCATCTATCGCATGTATAGGTATCTTTATAGCCGTAAGCTCTGTCGCATCGACCAAGCTTTTGGCTAACTTAGACGATGAATTACAAGAAGCTATAATGCATCAAGACACACATGCGGTTATTCAACTTCTTAATGCAGGGGCCTCTCCTGATGCCACTGAAAGCGAATTTATGAAATCTGAGGGGCTGTCGCCTTTGATGGTTTCCCTTTTTGTTGTACGTCCTGATTTTGTTCGAATGCTTCTTGTTGCTGGCGCAAATCCTTATTTGAAATATCGCGGAGCCACAACCCTTGGGCTTGCAAGGATTTATCTCCACGAAACACAAAATAAGCCTTCGATATTCGAAAGAATTATTCCCTGTTATCGAAAAAAGCGCATAAGAAATTTGCAAAATATTATTACACACATCACAGAAAAAATAGCGGCAATAGAACTCACTGCAAAACAGGTATGCGGCAACCCAGAGTGTGATATTATCCCAACAACTGATTCTCAAAAAGCGCTAGAATTTGCAAAAGCTATTTGTCGAACAAACCTTGTGTTGCAGCTAAAACGAATAAATAATTCGTATCAGCACCAAGAAGAGGAAATTAAAGAGCCTGGGGAAGCCGGAGAAAAATAGGAGAAAAGATGAAGATATTACACATACAACATCTTGTATGCATGCTTCTGGTATATACGTTTTTAACTTCACACATTTTCTGTATGCAGTCCGATACGCCCTTACTCGAAGATCCTCAGAATCTCTTTTTACAAGCGATAGTAACGTGTAACACAGGTGCCGTCAAAGATCAGCTTATTCAGGGCTTTGACCCCAATTTTGTATCAGAACGAACATTGCTAACACCGCTTGGAACAGCGTGCCAAATTTTATCATTCAAATTTAAAGCCCTTCACAAATGTATTGAAGATCTTGAATCACAATGCTGTGGATATTTACACACCAGTGATCTTGAGGCTATAAAAAATGATATCAATCATATCAAGGAGATTATTATGCTTCTTGTAGAACAAATGGATCCCCCATCAACCGTATCAGAATGGGCAGCCAGAGCCAACGCACGCACTAAACTTGAAGAATACAAGGATTATAATGTTGCTCAAGCACTTGATAAAAGTTTATCTGCTCCAAATCTTCAAGATAGTTATCAACAGGAGGAGCAATGATCAAGAATATCACTCTTATTTTTATACTCGGCAGCATAGCAAGTAATCACCAAGCACTCAATGGAATGGCATATCAACAACTTGACGCTTCGCATCCATCCTTCTCAAAAATGCCTAAGAGATTCATCGATGCATTAAGAAACAATGACACAATTGAAAGTATGCGTTTAATATCAGATAAAGCAGTTCCTTTAAATGATAGACTCAGAATATCCTCAAAAAGCTCATGCACGCCACTTGAAATAGCTATTTTTTATAACAATCCCGCGGTAGTTCAGTTTCTTGTTAAACAAGGTGCCGACACTGACTATAAAAACGCCTACGGTTATACACCTCTTGATGAAGCATTAAATGCTTATGTCGATCTTCTTGAAGAAGAAATCAAGGCGCAAAAGGATATTTTCTGCTTCTGTTGGACTATCAAAAATATTGATAAAATTCACGAGGATCTTGAAAAAATGAAATCAATTATTTTATTCCTCGATCAATATACAACTGAACCAACAAGTAAAGAACGTGTTCAACCTATTCTCTTTATGACAGCTGATAAAATTATTGAACATAACACGCTTTCCCAATCTGGGGACTAATAATGAGCCTTATTCGATTTATTTTTCTCCTGTTTCTAGTTATACCATTATCACAATTACTTTACGGAATGAGTCCAGAACAAGAAGATTCGTTTTTGATTTTTGCGATTCGCCATAACGAAGGTCAACTTGTCCAAGAGATGCTCTCAATCAAAGCTGATGCGAATTCATTCAAGTCTTTTAGTCACGCCGAGAGTACTCCGCTTAAATTTGCTGTTTACTATGAACATAGTGATATTGTGCGTTTGCTTGTTAATCAAGGAGCTGTCGATAGCTACAGTTCACTAGAATGCGCTATAGGTATCTATTTTGACATACTCAAAAATCAAGCACGTACAAAAATGCACCACGCATTTTTTACAGCAAACCAAGAAAAAATTATCGCTGAGCTTGATGTTCGACTTGCAGAAGTAAAGACCATTATCTCTTTTCTCGCGGAACATCTTCATACTCGTTTTGATGGTATAAAGCAACGCGCCAAAAAAATTTTATTAATAACATATAAAGATATCATCAAACAACAAGAAGATGATCTTGCAGATCAACAGATACAAAAATGGTTTATCGATTCAGAAGCACATGCAGGGCATGCTGCAGTTCCTCTGATTGATCTTGAGTCAAAAGTTTAAATTCCACACGTATGACAAAAACAGATTTTTTTAGAACGGCATTGTGTGCTACCAATGATTCTAGCTTTACCCAATCTTTTGCAGTCGTAATTATGCCATCACACTGCGTTTGCTGCATCAACATACCAAGCTCACGAACATCATGAGCGGTATAGTTATGATGATCTTTATATTTTTTAGTAGCACCAACAACATACCCTGCATTTTTGACCGAAGTAACAAAACCTTTAAACGATCCTATGCCTGCGGCAATAAGAAATTTTTTACGCTTCATGTCATCAGGCATAACAAGATCTTTATTAGTACAATATAAACCTGCATATGCATGTTTTCCGGTAAAAATCTTTTCGTGAGGGAAATCTTTAAGATGAGTATTTTTTATATATTCGATTGCCGCGCTATCAACACCATCAGCATGCGTCAAAATGATAATATCGGCGCGAGTATAATCTTTTTCACGTAGACGCCCTAAAGGCAAACAATGACCATTATCAAATGGCGAACGCGCATCAAGAAGTAGTATTTCTACGTCTTTGCGCACACTGTAATTTTGATAAGCATCATCAAGAACAACATGCTTAATTTTTGGTGGCAATAATTTGCATGCTTGTGCACGATGTGCACCAACGGCAACTGGAATACCTAATTGCTCAACATACATCATCGCCTCGTCACCCGATTGCTCACGCGTCACCAAAGGCACAGCTCCATTGTTTACCAATGCAACTCGCCCTTCACGCTCAAGCGCACCACGATAGCCACGTAACACAATCGCCGCGCCATCACGCCCCAAAATATCCACCAAAAATGGCACCACAACAGATTTTCCAGTCCCACCGACAGCTAGGTTGCCAACAGAAATAATCTTAAAAGGGAATTGATCCTTGTTCGCATTTCGCTTTCGATATGCAAGCGCAATCCAAAAACCAAAACGGTAAAGAAGTTCGATGGGATAAAAAAAATATAAGATAAAGCGCATCATGAACGCTGACTACTCAGCTTTCACCTTGGCAAAACATTGGACCATATCGCCCTCTTGCCACTCATTGAACCCTTCGGTCGTAAATCCACACTCAAAACCAGCGTGAATTTCCTTAACCGCTTTACGTTCACGTTGCAAGGTTGCAACAACGCCCTCGCCAAGTTGCTTGCCTGCGCGAACGCAGACAACTTTATTGCCACGAGCAAGTACCCCGTCACGCATATAACAACCGGCAATAATGCCAACGCCTTTAATATCAAACACTTTTTTGACGACTGCTTCGCCAACTTTGTTCCACTTCATCACTACTTCTTTTTTGGATTCAAGAAGCTTTTGGAGATAATCAATTAATTCGTAAATGATGTAGAACGTTTGAATTTCAACATGGCGCTCTTTGGATAAGCTTTGAGCATTTTTTTCGGCACGAACATGAAGGCCTAAAATAATTGCATGCGTATCAGCGGCCAAATCAACATCGCCCTCTGAAATATCACCAATTGTCGACAAGACAACATGCAAAGGACATTTAATGTCTTTATTTTGTTTAATGACTTTATCCAGTGATCCCATAATAGCTTCTTTAGAACCACGAGTATCAGTCTTAATGATTAAATTAATCGACTTTGATTCATCTTTGGCGGCAATAAATTGATCAACCGGTTGCACAGCAAACGAACTTGTTGTTTGTTCGCTCACACGATGAAATTTTGCCTTGGTGTATTCTTGTTGCGGAACCACGGTCAACCAGTCGCCCATACCAGTAAAGGTATCAAAACCAACAACCTGAACGGGTGTTGACGGTAGAGCCTGAGCCACGCGCTGACCATAACTATTTACCAAAATACGAACTTTGCCCGTTGCCGATCCGCAGGTAAAAAAGTCACCCTGCTTGAGAATTCCTTCTTTACAAATAACCGTAGCAACAGGGCCGAAACCTTTTTCAATATGTGATTCGATAACAAAGCAACGCGCAGGTATATTAGTATCAACCTTAAGATCCATCATTTGCGCATGAAGCACAATCATCTCAAGCAATTCTTCTATACCCTGCCCAGTTTTGGCAGAAACAGGAACCACTACCGTCTCACCACCCCATTCTTCAGGAAGCAGTTCATGTTGCGCAAGTTGTCGTTTCACCGTCTCAACAGCGCTTGATGAATGTGTTTTATCAATTTTATTCAGCGCGACAATAATAGGAACGCCTGCGTTTTTTGCATGCTCAATAGCCTCGACTGTTTGTGGCATAATACCATCATCAACAGCTACAACAAGCACCACAATATCGGTAATTTTTGATCCACGCTCACGCAAGAAAGAAAACGCTTCGTGGCCAGGAGTATCAAGAAACACAACCTTACCATGAGTACTATCAACTTCCCAGGCGTGAATATGTTGCGTAATGCCACCTTTTTCAGTAGCCGCAACTTTCATTTTTCTAATGTAATCGAGCAGTGTAGTTTTGCCATGGTCAACATGTCCCATAACCACCACAACAGGCCAACGAGACTCGCCTTTGGCAGCACCAACTTCTTTTTTTAGCTCAGTTTTTGCTGCTTCAACGGTAGGCTTTTTGACATGAACAGTAATACCAAATGATGTACCAAGTTCACGAATGGTACCAACCGACAAAATATTGTTACGATTGCTCACAATCCCTTTTTTAAGCAACGCCAAAATAAGTTCGCCTGATGATTTATTAAATAAATCGGCAACTTCAAAAAGAGCCATGTTTGCATATATTGCAGCCTCAGTTACCGGCCCACGAGACACTTCTTTTTGTTGCACCATAGGACGCGATCTTCTGCGACGACGTCGACGAGGTCCTTGTTGTTGCATCAATCCATAAGCCGCTACGCCAGTTGACTGCAAAAGACGCTTTACACGTTCTTGCTCGCGCTGCTCTTGCACTTCAATATCTACTAAACTCATTTCAGGGCGAGCTACTTTGACACTCGCTTCTTCTTTTTCAATATTGGCAAGAGGAATATTACTCACAGATTTTGCCTCACTCTCTTCACGCAAAGAGGACGTAGCGCCTGATCGCGAAAAATGTTTTTCCAGATATGCGTGTGCATCATCAGTTAAAACAGCCATATGATTAGATACCACAAAGCCTCCGTCGTTTAACACCGACAAAAGCTCTTTACTTGGAATACCAAGTTCCTTGGCTAATTCGTAAACACGCATGTGTTATTCACCTGATTGTTTTTTTTCACGATCATCTGACTCACCATTCTCGCCGCTTGAAGAAGCCTGTTCAGATTCATCATACAACGACAAGGTCTCTTGAGGAGCTGCAAGATCCTGAAGCTTGATTTCTAACCCAACAAGCTGCGAAGCTAAGTTGATGTTTTGTCCCATCTTTCCGATAGCAAAAGAACGCTGATCAGGCGCAAGCCATACAACAACTTTGTCATCGCCAACAAACTCAACCTTGTCAACCTCCGCAGGCTTAAGACTTGAGCGAACCAGCTTTTCGGAAGACTCAGACCATTGAATAAGATCAACTTTCTCCTGGCCTAATTCACGCAAAATCGGTTTAATACGAGCACCGCCAATACCAACGCAGGTACCAACAGGATCGATTTCCTTACGCGTTGAGGCAACGAGCACCTTGGTCTTATATCCAGGAATGCGTACAATTTTTTTAATTTCAACAAGTCCTTCAAAAACCTCGGGAATTTCAGCCTCGATTAATTTCTTAACAAAATCAGCAGATGCGCGATCAAGGATCAATTGATAGTCGCCCCGAGCAACCTGAAAAACATCCTTGAGCAATGCACGTACGGGATGTCCCATTTTGATAGGCTCATTAGGAATAATATTTTCAACCGGCAGCAAAGCAAGGATTTCGCCGATTTTAACTGCATAACCAGCGCGCTCACGTTTATGCACATTGCCAGTAACAATAGTGTCTTTTTTGTCTTTAAATTCTTCGAAGATGGCAAGCTGTTCAAGATCTCGAATTTTACCTGCAATAATTTGTTTGGCAGTTAAAATTTCAATACGGCCAATTGGCTCTTCGAAGGGAACAAGAACTGTTTCATTAATTTTGACCGCTAGATCAATGATCTTGGCGCGACGCAACGAAACTTCTTTGTCTTCGTCAACAACGGAAGCAACAACCGTTTTGTGGGAGAAAATTTCTAGATTTCCTGATTTGCGATTAAAAGAAACCTCAAAATCGATCGTGGGAAAACGTTTAACGTAAGCAGCTTTAATGCCTTCGCTAACGATTTCAATAATTTTCTCGCGATCAAGACCTCGTTCTTCAACCAAGCCTTCAATAACATCTGTTAAATTCACAGTTTCTTATCCTCGCATGCTCATGAACAGCTAAAAAAATGGGGAACTTTTATACCAACAGGTTCGCCTAGTTTACGGCTAAAAACAAAAAAAGTGAAGGTTTATCGTTCTCTGAGCCCTCTACAATATTTGCTACTTGAATTTACAGAGGCCCAATCTTTGCTTGTTGCGTTTTAACCCCATCCCCGCCCTATTAACTATCATTATCGTATCTATAAATATATATAGTAATAATAATAAGGGACCGTTTTTTTGTGGATAACTCACCTTGCTGCACTAACTTTGTCCTTTTGAAATCGATTTTTTTACCATCTCGTACTATTGTTGATAACTTGTTGATAACTTGTTGATAACTTGTTGATAACTTTCCCAACCATTTCAATTAATTGATTGCATGGTGCTTTTGGAGGTGGCCGTTTTAAACCCCTTTCCCAATCGGCGTTTTAATGGTGTATTTTGAGTTATGCACAACTTATTCACAGGTTATCCACAAAGTTATCCACAATTTCTTGGCAGATGTAGTAAGAAATGAAAACGTAAGAGAATTCGTTTTTATTGCATAAGATGTGTTTAATAGAAAATAATAAAATAGGGATGAAATATTTTCTATAAATAATTTTTTAAAGGTTGCCGCTATTTAATCCTTGCGGAGTCGCCGCTGGGCGTATGTGTTCATAGCCTCCGTTATCGCGCTATCATAGGTATCTGTTTCTAGGCGTTTTTGTTGCCATGCCATGCGTGCAATGGTGCTTTGTGTCGTTTGAATGATGGTGTTGTGATATTTCTTATGAATCGTGAAATGGGTTTGGAGAAATTGTTCTAAGATGTCTTTGCAGCTGGCTTTTCCCCATAAGGAGAGCCCAGTTTTCTTGTCATGGGCGCTTTTCAGTGCGTTATGCGCGGTCACAAAGCTTACTCGTGGAGCGTTTGCGATGTCTTTGAGTGTGAGCATTTCTTTAAGGCAAACGGCATGGCCATTTTCTGCTGCCAGTAGTACAGGAGTTTTGCCGAGAATGTTTGCGCCGTCTTTAACTAAGGGTTTATTAAGAGGATCAAAAATGTTTTTTTGGGGGAATTGCTTGTAAAGTGCGTCGATTGATTGTAGGCACGTGGTGATGAGTTTTGTGTCGTCAGAGGTTGGTTGTGACACTTCATATACCAGAAAGACCGGAAGTATTGTGCGCAAGGCGATGCCAATCGGATTTTGGGCAAAAATATAATGGGTTGTTGTCCATGCCTGTATAAGGCGGTCAACGAGTTTTGTATTCTCTGTCTTATGTATAAGCGGATTGGCACCATGTCGAATAAGCGCATCAAGAATTTGTTTGATATCGTTTGTTTTCGGGAATGTAGAGATATCAAATGAGGTTGGTGGCTCCTTTGGCTCTTCATGTTGATCAATGATTGTACGTAGAGTTTCCCCTAGTGTGTTAGAAAGGTTGGGATTAACTCCCTTGTTAAGAAGAGATTCTGCCATTTCAGCGTCAAGATTTTTACAAGCCGCAATAAGGTCAAGCGGCTTGGGGGATTGTGCACTTATAAATGTTGCGATCACATTAAAAAGCATTAAAAATAGCGAAATTTTTGCGTTTTTCATGAATTCCCCTTTTTTGATTGAAGTCTCTTAAATATGTCTTTTTAGCTTGAAACAAAGCAAGAAACACGTTTTTTATTTAAATACTAAAGGCCCCGAAAGCTAAAATGGTGAAAAAGGGCCAAAAGTGAGTCGAATTTGAAAAAAACCAGTAAGAATTTAAAATAGAAAATATTTAACAAAATTAGCTTATTTCACGTATGATTGGAGATTAAATGAATAATTTCACGCGATTAGTATTAAGTCTATTATTTGTTGCTTTTGGTTGTTCTCAGGCAGAATTTTTATATGCTGCTCAGCAGCCACATAAGCGAAAAGAAGAAGCAGTAGACGAACCAAGTTCAAAAAAGCCTCGCGAGGAAGAAAAAGAAGAAAAAACAGATGCTGATCGCGAGGAAAAAGAGATGGGTGATTTTCCTCGGCCTGCGGTGCAGATAAGTGACGAAGATAGTGATGATGAAGTTATAATATCGCCAGGTGTTGAGGCTATTACATCAGATGTTCGTGATGAAGTTATTCAACTTTTTTTATCTTCTCCTTGTTCGGCTGATCCACAACAATCGAAAAATCTTTTGTTGCAATATATTAATAGTGTGTTTTGCACGAAAGGTCTAGCGCCAACGGAAAACGATTGTCGATATTTGTATCGTGTTATTGATGCACATTTAACAAATTATATTTATCCAGCCCTATTTTATTTTTTTGATTTGTATCTCATAAGTAATAAAGAAAATTTTTTGCACACAACACCAGGTGAACTTGCTGCATTTTGTATGGTTAACGGCTATAATATTGATAGCATCAATGACAACATTTTGAATTCTGTCATTACTTATGCGCGAGCGAGTGATCCGAATGAACGCGCTACGCGAGTGGAATCAATTCTGCAAAATTTACATGCATTGAACCTTTCTTATAACCATGTTAGATGGCTATCCGATATTTCTCCTGTGTATAAAAGATTATTTATGGGTGATGATCGAGCAGATGAGCGGCGAGATGGAAGCGGGCGCTTATTGTTTAATCAAGATATTGTTAATCTGTTGAATATCAAAGACCTTGAACTTATACAAAAATTTATTCAGGACGATAATAAGAGAACATCTTTAAGAGATGCAATTTTATCATGCGATCATGGTTCTTTTATTATGGGCGATTATGAAGATCTGATTAATGCTATAGGCCTCTTTCGTTATAGATTTTACACCTTGCAAAAGTCATTCGATTTTTTAGATGGTTCTATTGCTGAGAAAATTGATTTGTATCGAGATGTTATTGAAAACTATGCTGCAGCAGATATTAATAAAAATAGAAAAGCTGGGGCGATGATTGAAAGATTGGGATATAAGCTTGGCTTGCCTCGACCAAGTTCTGAACGAGAATCTCGTTTACGCGAGCTTTCTATAATTAGTTCTTTTTGTAATGAAATATGGAAAAAATTTAATACTTTTTTCTTCTCAGATCACATCAAGAAAATTTCTCAAGCGATGATGCAGTTTGAGATTCGATATGCGAGCAAGATTAATCCATCTGTAATAGATGATTTGAATGCACAGAAAGAAGAACTTTTTTCTGAGGTTTCTAAATTAAAAATTACTACTTTCAAGGCCTATACCAAGGCGCTTGGCCGAATGCATTCGCATGCGCAAGAAATTATTGTTAATCGTGATTTGATTGCGAACCCTCACGTTCTGCTTGACCATATACTCGATAATGATGGTTTGGGTGGAAAATTAGTGGTGCTATCGCAGATTCCTGAAATATTGAGACCTATAACTATATCATATCTCTCAGACAACGGTGTTGACCACACAGGTATTAATCGCACCATGAATGCTGAGCTTGCACGTAGTTTTTTAGGAGACTCATTTTTCTCATCCAATGGGCAATTCGCGCTGCCAAAAACTTTTAATGAATTTGAGGGCGGCGACAAAAAGAAATATGCGGCTATCTTTCTCGCCATTGGTTCGTGGTTATCAATAATTTTTGTAAACAATATTGCGGTTCCCTTGCCTTTGCCTGAAGTTTTTTATGCTGCTCTTAAAAGAGAAGATCTTAAGGGTGAGAATTCCGAAACATTGCTCAAGTTAGCTGAATATCTTAAACGTTATGATAATGATGGTTTCAAAGATCATTATCGCGAACTTTTTAATATTCTTCTCTATGGTTACCTTGATCAGGTAAAAGAATATTTTCATAATAGGATTGGATGGGATGATGCTCAATGTGCCGAATTTACCGACCAAAATAAAATTCATAAAGTAATGAATGAACTTATTTTACCTCTTTTTTATTTGGTGCCAGAAGATGCGCAATGGGACCCTTGGTACGCCTATATGCAAGGAGGTGGTTTATGGAGAACGACGCCAATACAATATCAAGATTACTTAGTGAATTTTTTTAATAATCTTATTGCAATGAATTCTAAACCAACAAGCTATAATAGTATCAGATCATCGATTCCCTTTCTAATGGAACAATTTAAGGGATTATTGATTAATCTTTTTCAATGGCTTTCTCCCTATGACTTTGAACACTTTTTCCCGCAAACGGTAAATGCGGCAGATCTTGCTGCGCACCTTGAATTTAATAAAACTGATCTTGGAGATAATCAGATGTTGATTCATGCTGCAGATATTTTTGAGCAGGCTTTGCATGAATACATTAATGAAAATCGTGATAACCAAGAGAAGCTTCAAAATCTGGTAGGTTATTTTACCGGATCACCGGTTTATGGAGGGCAGCAATTGAAAATACATTTTTCTATAGACCAAACATATCCTGAAGACGCTCATACCTGTTATACCACGGTTGATGTTAACTTACGGATGGTTGATGAACAGGGAGCTGTTGTTGTTGACCGTGCACAAGATTGTCAGCAGATGGGTGATGACGCATTCAAAAATAGCATGAAAGAATTAATTGCTACATGGCATGGCAATGAAAGATTTAGTCTTGAACAACAACTACAACAACAACCTGCTGCAGCTCCTGCCGAGCTTCAACCTATATAATTTCATGGGGGTGTTTTTACACCCCCAACTCTTTTAAACGTTCCATAACTTTTTTCATATCTTCCCACACAACCCGTTTCGCATCAGGATTGCGCAAAAGATACGCCGGGTGATACGTTGGCATGACGGGAATAGTAGTATAGGTGTGGAAGGTGCCGCGTGCTCGCGTGATTTTGACCTCATCACCAAGCAATGCTTGCACTGCGGTTGCGCCTAATGTGCAGATAATTTTGGGTTGGATAATTTCAATTTCCTTAAAGAGCAATAATTTTTTACACCTATCACTCTCTTGCGGCAACGGCGTACGGTTACCCGGTGGACGGCATTTGACGACGTTTGATATATACACATCTTCACGTGTCAACTTCATTGCTTCAATAATTTTAGTAAGCAATTGTCCTGCTCTACCAATAAACGGTAAGCCTTGTTCATCTTCG